>NZ_SRZM01000130.1 GCF_019402445.1 Brachyspira pilosicoli | reverse complement strand
CAAAATGTTAATCCTGACATATACAAATCCTATATAAATATTATAAACAATATTTTAATTTTTATCTATTAATTTATATAAAAATATACAAGTTTTAAATATTAATATATATTTTGTTTTTGTATATTATAATTCATAAATAAATCATTATTGTTATTAATATTTTCAAAAAATATAAAATAAAAAACTGACAAACTTATTAAACTTAAATACAGTTAATTCCTAAATCGTATAAAATTATAGAGTTTTTACAAAAATAGTGTATTATTAGTGTATAAGTTTTAGGAGTTAGCTATGACATATTATGATGCAGCTAAAAAAGTTTTAGAGCAAAGCGATGTACCTATGAAAGTTGATGAGATATGGGAAAAGGCTTGCGAACTAGGTTATGATAAACAAATAGAAGAAAAAGGCAAACAAAATAATCCAGATTTTCAAATGAGTAAAACCCCAAAGGATAGTCTCAGTTCAAAAATATATTCGGACATTAAATATAATCCAGATACTACAATCTTTACTAAAGTTGGTAAAGGTAAATTTTTATTAAAAAGCAAAATAAATAGCTCTAATCAAAATTTAATAAATGAAATTAATGCTTCAATAGATGAAGAAGATGCAGATGATATCGTTGAAAACAATTCTACAAATAAAAAAATATTAGAAGAAGATTTGCATATACCGCTCACAAAATATTTACACTCAATGAAAATATATTCTAAAACAATTAATGCTAATGCCACAGATGTTAACCTAAAAGGAAAAATGAAATGGGGCACTCCTGATATTGTAGCTGTTACTTTTAAAGATTATATTAATAAATCAGTTTTAGAATTATTTAATCATATAAACCTGCCAACTACAGAACTTTATGCTTATGAATTAAAATTAAAACTTACACTTAGTAATTTAACAGAATATTATTTTCAAGCATTATCAAATTCTGGATGGGCTAATGAGGCTTGGCTTGTTGCTATGAATATAGACGAAAATAATTATGATGAATTAATGGAAGAGATTAAAAGATTAAATCAGTCTTTTGGAGTAGGAGTAATAAAATTAAATTATTATAACCCAGAAGATTCAGAAATATTATTTTCTGCCCAAAAAAGAAATAATTTAGATATAGACACTATGCATAAACTTTGTAACAATAAACAATTTGAATTATTTATAAAAGATGTAAATAGATTATTAAAACATGATAATGATGATAGAGTTGTTTTCATGAATGGATTAATGAATAGCGGAAGATTTAATAATCCTAATTAATAGGGTGTAAACTAAATTAATAATTAAGGAGTTTTTTATGTTGCCTTTTAATGGACCTTTCCTTTATAAATGTAATGATTGCGGTAAAATATTTGAAAAAACTCACAAAATCAATATTGTGGATATAATACTTTCTAAGCATAAATGTCCTAAATGCGGAAGCAGAAATACAAAATAAATTGATTATATGATAAGAAAATAAAATTATATTATTTTATAACCGCACTCCTTTGCTATATCATTAGCTGTTTTTCCTTTTTTATTTTTTATATTCACATCAGGATTTAATTTTAATATCTCATTTATAAGAGGTTCATTGCGAAGTTCTATAGCATACATTAATAAAGTGTTTCCTTTGTTATCTTGAGCATTAATATCGGCACCATTAGATACTAATAATTTTATAAGTCTAATAGCCGTATCTGTTTCCTCCATTTTCTTCTGATTCATATAATCTTTTATATAGTCTGTTTTAGCATGATCTCCAAACATATCTTCCGTCATTGCCTTAACATTCTCTAAAACACCAAAAGATAATATTGTATGAAATAAAGCTGTTTTTCCTTCATTATCTTTTATATTAATATCTGCATTTTCTGATAAACATATATCTATTATTTTTACTTTATCAGTTTGAACAGCAAACATCAATGTAGTAACACCTTCATTATCCTGAGCATTAATATCAGCACCTTTTTCAAGTAAAAACTTTACATGTTCTTGATTTTCATATGCTAAAGAATGCTGTATTAAAGGAGTTCTTCCAGATTTATTTTTTTTATTTATATCTGCACCATGTTGAAGGAAATAATTAACGGTTTCCTTTTTTCTAGTAAAAAAGAAAACATTAGAACCATAATTATCTGACACATTAAAATCAGGATTATATTTTTCAAATAGTTTTAAGATTTCAAGTTCATCTAAAACAGCAGCCCAGAAAAATGCATTTCTTCCCTTATTATCTTTTATTTTAATAACATCTGCATTATGCTCTAATAAAATTTTAACAACCTCTATTTCTCCTTCTGTTACAGCATTCATTAAAGGAGTAAATCCTTCTTCATCTTGAACATTAATATTAACTTTATCAATTAATTCTTCAATTACATACATTTGACCATAACGGCATGCATGAAGGAAATTTCTTTCATCTTGAGTTATACCATAAGAATCATTGACCATTAAAACTACTCCAACGATAATTAACACAATATATTTTTTTAGCATTTTAGTTCCTATTATTACTAATAAAAATTGTTCGCTAATCAAACTCTATCAAATAAATTTGCTAGATGCTCACAATTTTTATAAATTATATTTTATTATTACTATATATAAAATGATATACTTTCATATCATTGCTATTACGCAAGTAATGCTGCCTTGCAAAACGTTAAGCGACTTATTACTAATATATAAGTATGTAGACTTACATTACTAATTTGGAAATTAGCTTTATTATTATTTCTTATATAATACAACTTTTAAAAGTATAAATAATTAAAATACAAAAGTCAATATACATATATAGTATAAATTATTTTAATTACTTGTATATAATCAGAAAAAAATATATAATTAATAAAAATATAAAATAAAGAGAACTACAATGTTAGAAAGTTTAGAGATAGAGAATTTTAGAGGAATAAAGAAATTAAAAATAGATAATTTTAAAAATATTAATTTTTTCATAGGTAAAGCTAACACTTCAAAAACTTCTTTGCTTGAAGCTATATACATCTCTTTAGAACAATCTCCTGTATCATTATACATTTTATTTGCATTAAGAAGTATATTTAATGATGATGATGCTTTTGAATCATTATTTCATGATTATAATTATAACAATGTAATATCTTTGAATTATATTTTTGATAAAAAAAATATTAATATAAAGATACAAAAAGATAATATAAATAGTTTTGCAATTTTAAGGAATAATAATGGAAATAATTTAATAAATAAACTTTTATTCATAAAAAAAGATAATGATGAAAAAATATTCTCTGTTGAATACAATTATAAAGATAATAATATCACAATAATTCCAGAAGATAAAATTTATAATGATATTATATTTATAACAGTAGAAAATTTTGAAAATAATCTTACTTTATATAATAATTTAAAAAAAATACTATCAAATAATGATTATATTGAAAAATTTAGAGAAATATATAAACAATTTGATAATAAAATAAATGATATTAGATTTCTAGGAAATACTATAGTAGTAAGTTTAGAAAATTTAAATCATACAATAAATATTAAATATATGGGCAAAGGATTTCAGACTTATATATCAATAATAGCTTCAATGGTTGCTGGAAATAAATATATTGTTATTGATGAAATTGAAAATGGAATGCATTTTGAAAGTATTAAAACTTTACTTGAAAATATTTTAACTTTATCTAAAGAATATGAGCTACAATTTTTTATAACTACTCATAATAAAGAATTACTTGAAATTTTAAATGAATGTTTAATAGAAAAAAACTATAAAGATATGCTTTCCGTTTATAATGTATATTATAATAAAGAAAACAATATTGACGTGATAAATTACAGTCAAGAAAATTTTTCAAACCTCATAGAAAATAATAATGAAATGAGAGACTAATAATGAGAATTATTGTTGAAGGCGATTCAGATAAAAAATTTCTAGAGTCTTATTTAAAATATTTAAATATTAGAAACTATACTAAAATAGTATCAATAGGAGGAAAAGATAATATTGTAAATCATAAGGAATTAAAAAAGGAAGATTTTATAATAATATTTGATGCTGACGATGATTATAATGAATCAAAGATTAATATAGAAAATCAGCTTAATAAATTAGATATAAAAAATAATAAAATATTTCTATTTCCAAATAATAAAGATATTGGAAATTTAGAAACATTAATTGAGAAAATAGCAATATATAAAGAAGTACTTCAATGTTATGAAAATTATGAAAGCTGTATAGATTATTTAATTAACCAAACACCCAATTTAAAACATCAAGCTAAAAAATCAAAAGTATTCGCCTATATGAGCGGATTTGGTTTTAAGAATAATATTAAAGCTGAAGATTTTGATTTAACACCTTATGTTGACTTTGATAATATCTATTTGAATGATCTGAAAAACTTTTTAGAAAATATTTTTTAATAAAGTTATATATAGTTGTTATTATTAATAATTCATTTTGTAATATTTTTACTTACGTTTTTTTATTCTTTTTTAAACTACAAAAAATGAGACGATATAATTTATATATATAAATTTCTTAAAACAATATAAATTTAACTGTCAAAAATTTATTCAGCACTTGAATTCATTTACTTATATGCTATAGTTTTGCAATAAATATATAATTAATAGGAAATGATTTGAATAATAAAAACAAAAAAATAGAACTGCTCGCACCTGTTGGAGATGAGAGGGGATTAAAGGCTGCTGTTAATGCAGGGGCTGATGCTGTGTATTTTGGCACTAAAAGTTTTAATGCGAGAGTAGGTGCTGCAGAAAACTTCGATGAAAAGGCTCTAGAAAATAATATAAAGTTTGCAAAATTAAGAAATGTGAATGTTTATATTACAGTCAATACTTTAGTTTATAATGATGAAATTGATAAAGTACTTCCATTAATAAAAAGTGTTTCTGATTTGGGAGCCGATGCTATTATAGTTCAGGATTTGGGAATTATAGATATTGTTAGAAATAATTTAAATATTGCCATGCATGCAAGCACACAGATGTCTTGTAACAATTTAGATAGTGTAAAACTGCTTAAAAGCATTGGCATTGACAGAGTGGTTCTAGCACGTGAGATGAGTTTAGAGAATATAAAATATATTAGAGATAACACAGACATAGAACTTGAAACTTTTGTGCATGGAGCTTTATGCGTAAGTTTTTCTGGGCAATGTGCTTATTCTTATTTGCATGGAGGCAGAAGTGCAAACCGAGGAGCATGTGCTCAGCCTTGCAGAATGGAATATACTGGAGGAAAAACCGATTATCCTCTAAGCACTAAAGATTTAATGACTATTGATATAATTCCAAATTTACTAGAAAGCGGAATAACTTCTTTTAAAATAGAAGGACGTGCTAAAAGAAGCGAATATGCAGCAATCACAACTTCAATATATAGACAGGCAATTGATTTGGCTTTAGAAAATAAAGATATACCTACCCAAAAATATAAAGAAAGTTTGATGAAGATTTTTAATAGAGGCGGATTTTCTCAAGGGTATTATTATAATTCAAAAGATATTTTTGAAAATTATAAGCCTAGTCATGACGGTGAATATATAGGAGAAGTTGTAGCTTATAAGAAAAATAAAATATATATAAAAGCAGAAAAAGAATTAAATGTTTATGATGGGCTTTCATTTGGAGATAGCGGTCAAGTAGGAATGCAGATTTCTGATTTATATAAAGATAATGTGAGAGTAAAAAGAGCAAAAGGAAATTTGAATTTTTCGGCTGTTATAAAAAATGTAAATGTAGGTGATGAAGTTTATAGAACCACTGATAAACTTCAAATGGACGAGGCAGATAAAATAATTGAAAGTGATAATTTTAAGCATTTGCTTGATTTAAGTTGCATTATTGGGTTTAATAATGAAAAAATAAAATTAGTAGTTACAAGTAAATATGATGAGCGACTAAACAATATAGAATATATAAGCGATTACACACTTCAAGAAGCTAAAACTAAAGCAACAACTAAAGAAGATATTTTTAATTCTCTTTCAAAAACAGGAGGAACCGTATTTGAATTTGAAAATATTAATATAGAAGAAAAATTCAAAAATCCTTTTATACCTGTTAAAATTTTAAATGAAGCAAGAAGAGGTTTAATTGAAAAATTAGAAAATATCTTGATGCAATCAAAAAAAATTAATTATAATAAAAATATATACACAAATATTAATTACCCAAATACAAATATAAAAGTTTTAATTGCAGGCAATGAAGAGAAAATTAATTTATATTCTGATATTCATTATGACAAAAAAATATTATTTCCAAATGTTTATGATGAAAATATAATTAAGCTTTTTGAAAATAAAAAAATAGATGGAATAATTCTTCCTCATGTAACATTTGATAAAGATATAGAAGTGATAAAAAATATAGTAGAAAAAACAAATAATATGATTGTAATATGCAATAACTTAGGGCATATTGAAGCATTAAAAGGAAAAGCTATATTATGGGCTGGAATCGGGCTTAATGCAATTAATAACTATACTGTAGACTTTTTATATAAATTAGGAGTTGATGTTGTCATATCAGCCATTGAGGCAGGTAAAAATTTAAAACACACATTATCTATAAAAGAAGGTTTGATTCCTGCTATGAACTTTGCCTTCTGTCCAAAGAGTATGTCTGTTGGGTGCTCTAAATGCAAAGAAGAAGATATTATTGACCACAAAGGAAATATTGTAATATTTGATTGTGTGAGGGTGCATAATAAAACAAGCTTTATTTTAGAGAATATAAAAAATAAAACTGGTGAGATTTATATAAAATAATAAGAGGCTAAATATCATTTAATATCTAGCCTCTTATTATAAATATATACTTATTGGTTTGATGTACTCTCTTCTTTTTCTAATTCTTTTAAATACATATTAAGGAAAGGTTTATATATAAAATAATCTAATACAATTAATACAATTATTAGTAAAGGAGCTACAACATTTAAATTAGTAGATATAAATGAACCTAACACAGAAGGAGTAGTCCAAGGAACTAATGCTACAACCTTACCTATTATATTAAGCTTCATAAATATATAGCTTATAGTTGCATTAATTATAGGTGTTAAAAGGAAAGGAATAACAAATATAGGATTCATTACTATAGGAGCACCAAACATTATAGGCTCATTAATATTAAAGAAACCAGGAACTATAGAAAGTTTACCAATATATTTCATATGAGCATTTTTAGTCATAATCATAGCAATACATAAACCTAAAGTAGCACCAGAACCTCCAAGATATACAAAACTATTCATAAACTCACCAGATAAAACTTTCGGTATTTGTTCACCTGCAGCAAGAGCAGCCTGATTAATAGCTAAATTAGTAAGAGCAATTGGTTGTAAAACAGCATTAACAACATTAGCACCATGTATACCGCAGAACCATAATATATGTATCAATAACAATATAATTATTATAGATACTAAACCATCAGACATATTTAACAATGGCTGTAAAATCTTCATAATTAAATCTGGAACCATAATTTTCATACCATTTTGTATAAGCATATTTACAGTTTGGAATAAGAAAGAAATAACAGCTACAGGAATTAATATTTCAAAAGATTTAGAT
The DNA here is from genome assembly GCF_019402445.1 of Brachyspira pilosicoli. Lineage (GTDB taxonomy): Bacteria > Spirochaetota > Brachyspiria > Brachyspirales > Brachyspiraceae > Brachyspira > Brachyspira pilosicoli_B. The sequence goes on along the minus strand of NZ_SRZM01000130.1, from coordinate 17,534 downwards.
ATAGCAGGAGGAACTGACTCAGGAAGTTTAATCATAATCTTTTTAGTAACTAAAAATCTAGAAATTTCTACAGACAACAACGCTGCAATAATAGCAACAAAAAGCCCCTTAGCATCTAAATATCTTGCATCTAATACTCCAACATTAACCTCTTCAGCTACATGCAATAATTCAGCAGCAGCACCTACTACAGTTACAGCTAAAGACTTTGCAGATAATAAAAGAAAAGCATACATAGACAATAAACCATTTGTAATTTGGTCTTGACCATAATATCCAGCTAAAGAATATCCTATACCAAAGGAAACAAACAACGACATTATACCCATACTAACATTAAATATTTGTATATAATTTCCTGAAAATGCCTGCACAAAATTTTCATAAGGAGGGAAATACATAAAATTAGTCTTATCACTCAAAGGTAAATTAAATAACAATAATACAAAAGAACCTATAATAATAAACGGTGTTGCAAATACAAAACCATCTTTAATAGCGTTCAAATATCTGTTCATAGCAATTTTTGACATTATTGGAAGAAATTTGCTTTCCATAAAAGCATTAAACTTTTCTTTCATTTTAATCTCTCCTTAAAATTTTCTTTTCACTATTTATAGTATAATTATCAAATTTCATAAATTCAATTAAAGTTATATTAATTAATTACCAGATTAATGTGGCAAAAATCTTGTTTGAGTTTTTATCTTTTTCATATTATTTTTATATTACTTTTTAATATTAAGGAGTCATTTATGCCATTTAAAGAAGGTTTTTTATGGGGTGGGGCTACTGCTGCAAATCAATGCGAAGGCGGATTTGATAAAGGCGGAAGAGGCTTGGCTAATGTAGATGTTGCTCCGCATGGTAAAGATAGAGTAGCTGTTATTAAAGGAAAAATGAAAATGTTTGATTTTGATAATGAACATTTTTATCCTTCAAAAGATGCTATAGAAATGTATACTCATTATAAAGAGGATATAAAACTTTTTGCTGAGATGGGTTTTAAAGTTTATAGAATGTCTATTGCTTGGAGCAGAATATTTCCTAAAGGTGATGAAGAGAAACCTAATGAAGATGGATTAAAATTTTATGAAGATGTATTTAAAGAGTGTTTAAAATATAATATAAAACCTTTAGTAACTATCACACATTTTGACTGCCCTATGCATTTAATTACAAAATACGGCGGTTGGAAAAATAGAATAATGATAAAATTCTATGAGAATCTTTGTAATATATTATTTAATAGATATAAAGGTTTAGTTGAATATTGGCTTACTTTCAATGAAATAAATATGATTTTACATGCACCTTTTATGGGAGCTGGACTTTATTTTGAAGAATGCGAAAACGAAGAAGAAATGAAATATCAGGCAAGCCATCATGAATTGGTTGCTAGTGCAATAGCCACTAAAATAGCTCATGAAGTAGACCCTAATAATAAAGTAGGATGCATGTTGGCTGCAGGAGTTTATTATCCTTATTCTTCAAAGCCTGAAGATGTATTGGCAGCTCAGCATAAAAATGATGAGATGTATTTTTTTGTTGATGTACAGTCAAGAGGAAAATATCCTAATTATGCTTTAAAAAAGTTTGAAAGAGAAAAATTAAATATAAAAATGGAAAAAGAAGATTTAGAATTGTTAGCTAAATACACTGTTGATTTTATTTCTTTCTCTTATTATTCAACAAGATGTGCTACTGCTGATAAGAGTAAATATACAATAACAAAAGATAATTTGGAAGGCGATATAAAAAACCCAGAATTAAAACAAACTGATTGGGGTTGGACTGTTGATCCACTTGGCATAAGAATAACTTTAAATGATATTTATGATAGATATCAAAAACCTATGTTTATAGTAGAAAATGGACTTGGTGCTTATGATAAGCCTGATGAAAATGGTTATGTGGAAGATGATTATAGAATAGAGTATTTGAGAGAACATATCAAAAATATGAAAGATGCTGTTGAAATTGATGGAGTTGATTTGATAGGATACACTACTTGGGGACCTATAGATTTAGTTTCTGCTGGTACAGGTGAGATGTCTAAGAGATATGGTTTTATATATGTAGATAGAGATGATTTTGGAAATGGAACTTTAAAAAGAAGCAAGAAAAAATCATTCTATTGGTATAAACAAGTTATAGATAGTAATGGGGAAAATTTATAATAGAGGTATTTTTTATTTTATTGTAGAGGCTTTTAGTGTTTTCTCCACTAAAAGCCTTTATTTTATTTAACAATTTTTTGAACAAACTTCAATAAATATTTAATCTTGCCACTTACTCATATCCATCTGTTTAGTAATTTTAGCAACCACTGCAGTACCGCATAAATCTCCAGATATATTAAGAGCAGTTCTTCCCATATCAAGTATAGCATCTATTCCAAGTATCATACCATAAGCAGCAGCAACATTTACATTAGAGTTAATATCAAGACCAATAGAATTAAGAACCATAAGAAGCATAATAGAACCAGCACCCGGAACTCCAGCAGTACCAACAGCAGCAAGCACAGATACTATTACAACAGTTAATTGAGAATTAAAATCTAATGGATTGCCAGTAGCATTTGATATAAATATAGCACATATACCTAAATATATAGCAGTACCATTCATATTAATTGTAGCACCCAAAGGCAAAGTAAAACTATAAATACCCTGATTAATACCCATCTTCTCATCAGCTGCTTTCATAGATATAGGCAATGTACCGCCTGAAGAACGTGTAACAAATGCAGTAAATAATGGCTCGAAAATTTTTACTAAAAACTTTCTAGGGTTAATTCCAAATATGATATTGATTATACTATAAACAATTACAAGCTGAATAGCAAAAGCAATATATATTGTATATGTAACCTTTAATAATGATTTAAAAGACTCAGGACCATTTTTTGCAAATACTGTAAATATTAAAGCAAATACACCTATAGGAGCATAAAACATTATCCAGCCAACAATTCTTATTATAATATGTGTACATCCATCAAAGAACTTATAAACTATTTCTGCAGTATCTTTTGTCTTTTCATTATCCCTGCAAAATGCCAAAGATATGCCAAAAAATATAGAGAAAAATATTGTAGGAAGAACATCTCCGTCGCCTTTAGCAAAAGATGAAAAAGGGTTTGTTGGTATTGTTGAAAGAAGCGTGTCTATAAAATTAGGCTTTACAAACTCTTTTGTAGTAGCCATAGCCATATTCAAATCCAAATCTAAACCTGGTTTTATTAAATTACCTACAGCAAGACCAAAAACAGAAGATATTACAGAAGTTATCATATAAAAAAGAAGTATGATAATACCTACTATACCAAGATGCTTTGGTGAAATGCTTGAAACCCCGCTTATTAAAGTAAAAATAATTACAGGCATTACTATCATCTTTAAAAGCCTTATAAAAATATTACCTATAGGGTCTGATATTGAAATCAAATTTTTTAATGTTTCAGCGGATGCATATGCCGAAGCAAGCATTCCAAGTACAGCACCAATTATTAAGCTAATTAGTATTACAATAAGCAATTTACTTTTTAAATCTTTTACTATAGACATAGTTATAATCCTTGAAATAGTTTATAAAAACATATTATGTAATAATGTATAATAAATCAAGATTAACAATAATTTTTAAAATAAAATTATTTATTTAAATTATTATAACTATTTTATTTTTCTATTTCTCTGATTAGATTAACCATTTCAATAGCACCCATAGCAGAATCAAAACCTTTGTTTCCTGCTTTAGTACCAGCTCTTTCAATAGCCTGCTCAATATTTTCAGTTGTAAGTACTCCAAACATTACAGGTATATCAGAATTAAGCGAAACATTAGCAATACCCTTAGACACCTCAGCACAAACATAATCATAATGAGTAGTAGAACCTCTTATAACAGCACCCAAACATATAACAGCATCATATTTTTTTGATTTAGCCATTTTAGAAGCTATTAGAGGTATCTCAAAAGCACCAGGCACCCAAGCTACAGTAATATCATCGTCTTTAATATCATGACGAGATAAAGCATCTAATGCACCGCCCAAAAGTTTAGAAACAATAAATTCATTGAATCTAGCACATACTATACCGATTTTAATTTTTTTCTCGCTAACGAGTTTTCCTTCAAAAGTTTTCATTTTACTATCCTTTTTTAAATTTGCTTGCTAGAAAATTTACCGATATCTAGGCTCTTCTAACTTCCTTCGTCAGTTCAATTTATCTAGCTTTATATATTTAAATTTGCTATAAAATTTTATTATTATTGCTATGCTCTTTTAATAGCCTCCGTTTTCAAGTTTTATCTGTGAACCATGCACAAAGCCATGAATTGCATATTTTCCGTCTTCAGCCTCTGGAGGAAGATAAAATACTTCAAGCCACTTTGTTTCGATATCTTCATAATTCACATAATCAATACCTTCTCCATTGATAGATAATAAAACTCCCCCATTATAAATCATATCTCTTTTCAAAATCTTTCCTATTATTTTTCCATTTGCTTTATCTCTTATATTCACATAATTGTCTTTAGAATTATATTGAAGTTCGTTGTAAGAAACATTTCCTGAATTATAATTATTTTTACTAAAATACTTTGTTTCTACATCACCTAAAGCCTTAAAACCTACAATATCACCGTAAGCCTCTCTTGATGCATCACCTTCTCCATAAAAACGATAATTTCTAATTGTAACTTCAGCTCTTACAGCAGCAGCACCTAAAAATCTTTTATTCAAAGGTTCTGGTAATTTTACTTCAATATTTTTTAATAAAACACCGAATTCCAATCTGTCAAATTCAACGCCGCTAAAATCCCAAGAATCACCATATTTAGAAGCACCTTGATTTTTCAAATCCATTTCAGATGAAACATATAAAAAAGGAAGATCTACATTATTATCAGGATAAAATCTTAAAGCAGTATAATTATCCCCCATATCATAATTATCAGATCTTTCAAGAACTCCTGTTAATGTAATCTCTCCATCAAAATAAACCATACCATAACTTTCTACATTATAGGCTTTAAGTGTATTTTTTGTCACTTTACCATCATCGCTTAAAAGTTCAGAAAAATACGCTTCACTAGGCGGAAATGCCCATAAAAAATTAATGCCTAAAAGAAATAAAATAATTTTTTTCATAATAACTCCTTGCTTATAAATAACAATTATTCAATTCTTACTACTGATTAAAATTATAAGAATCAATAAATTTTATATTCTTTCAACTTTTTCCCTCCGCACACCGCAGGTGGACTTCGCCAAAGTTGCAAAAAGTGAATATTAAAAATTATAAAATCTAATTATAATTTTTATCTCGTTTCATAAACCTCCTAACAATTAATAAACCTCCTAAATATATAAAAAACTTGTTTGATAATAAGCCCTTAACATTCTTACAAATATCAGATACTCACAAGTTTCTTATCAATTTAATCAAGAATATGTCCCATACGCTCTTTTTTTGTTTGTAAATAAAATAAATCGTACTCTGTTGCTTCTATCTGTATAGGTATTCTCTCTTCTATTTCAAGTCCGTAATTTTCTAAATGTTTTATCTTCTCTGGGTTATTAGTCATTATTCTCACACTCTTAATACCCAATTTTTTTAGCATCTGATAAGCCTCATAATATTCACGCATATCATCTCTAAACCCCAAAGCTCTATTAGCATCAACTGTATCAAGCCCTTTATCTTGAAGCTCATAAGCTCTTAATTTATTAACAAGTCCTATTCCTCTGCCCTCTTGACGCATATAAACCATTATACCTCTGCCCTCTTCAGCAATAGCACGCATAGCATAATTATACTGCTCTCCGCAATCGCATCTTCTAGAACCTAATGCATCGCCTGTCAAACATTCTGAATGCACCCTACATAAAACATCTTCACCGTCGCTAATATCTCCCATAGTAAGTACAACATGATGCTGTTTTGTTATTTTGTTTACGAATGTTAATATTTCAAACTCGCCGTATTTTGTAGGCATTTTAGCCTTAGCATAAAGCTCCATCAAATCTTCATTTTTCTTTCTATAGTCTATTAAAGAAGATACTGTTATCATTTTAAGATTATGTTTTTTAGAGAACTCAATTAAATCATTTTTTCTCATCATATCGCCGTCATCTTTCATAATCTCGCAGCATAAACCGCATTCTTTAAGTCCTGCAAGTCTCATCAAATCAACAGTAGCCTCAGTATGCCCCATTCTAACTAACACTCCTCCCTCTTTTGCAAGTAATGGAAACATATGACCAGGGCGTCTAAAATCTTCTGGTTTAGAATTATCATCAATTACTTTTAAAGCTGTGATAGACCTTTCAACTGCAGATATTCCTGTAGTAGTGTCAACATGGTCAATAGATACTGTGAAAGCTGTTTCATGATTATCAGTATTTTTTGTAACCATTTGATTTAAATTTAATTTATTTGTAATTTCTTTACTCATAGGCATACATATCAAACCTTTAGCATAAGTAGCCATAAAGTTGATATTTTCTGTAGTAGCAAATTCTGCCGCACAGATTAAATCGCCTTCATTTTCTCTATCTTCATCATCAGAAACAATTATAATCTTACCGTTTCTTAAATCTTCTAAAGCCTCATCAATAGTGCTGTAAACATTTTCCATTTTAAACTCTCCTTTTATTTTTATGTAAATCAAATATATTTCTTAAATAAATTTTTCAAAAACCATTTTTCAGCAAAAACTCCATTGTAATATTAGATTTTTTACTGTCATTGTCTTCTTTAAATGTTAAAAGCCTTTCAACATATTTGCCTATAACATCATTTTCAATATTAACTTTGTCCCCTTCTTTTTTATAATAAAGTACAGTTTCCTTTAATGTATGCGGAATAACAGATATAGAAAATGTATTATCAGCTAAACTAGCAACAGTTAAACTTATACCATCAACAGCAACAGAACCTTTTTCTACAATGTATTTCATTAAATGTTTAGGCACTTCAATAGTAAGTATTATAGCATTATCATCTTTCTTCATAGACTTAATGCTTCCTACTCCGTCAATATGTCCGCTTACTATATGCCCTCCAAATCTTCCGCTTAATGTCATAGCTCTTTCAAGATTAACTTTACTTCCGTTTTTTAAACTTCCTAAATTAGTACGGTTCAAAGTTTCTTGAGTAACATCTGCATTAAATATTTTATTATCAAAACTAGACACAGTTAAACAAGTACCATTAACAGCAACGCTATCACCCAAATGCAAATCATCAAATATCTTACTTGCCTCTATCGTAATAACTTTGCTTTGTACCGATTTAACAGTTCCTATTTCTTCAACTATACCAGTAAACATTGTTAAATAATTTCCTCTTATTCAATTTCGCTTTATAATTGGGGCTTTGCCCCAGACCCCAGTTCTTTTGGTGACCCAAAGAACCAAAAGGACTGCAATTTATATTAATAACAATTATTTATTTTCTATATTTATATAATACTCCAAAAACAAATCGTCTTCTATTTTTGTTATGCTGCCTTCCGTAAGTTTAACAGCATTATCAGGATCATCTATTCCTTCGCCTCCTATTGGAGTTTTTGCTTTTGATCCTCCGAATATTTTTGGTGCTATATAAATCAATGCCTTATTCGCTAATTTCTCTTTCAATAAACTTGCATGTAAAGTAGCACCGCCTTCAACATACACACTGTCAATATTTTTTTCCTCTCCGAGTATTCTCATCAAATCATTTAAACTTACTTTGCCGTTATCATTTTCTGTTTTTATTATCTCTAAACCAAGCCCTTCAAGCTCTTTTATTTTTTTATTTTTGTTATCATCATCAGTTTTAACAGTAGCTATAAAAGTTTTTATATCTTTTGATGTTTTACAAATGTTAGAGTCTAAACTTATTTTCAATGAACTATCTAAAATTATTCTTATAGGGTTTCTAGTGCTTGGAAGCCTGCAATTAAGCATAGGGTTATCTTCTATTACAGTGTTTATCCCAACCATTATAGCAGAATATTTATTTCTGAATCTATGAGAATGCTCTCTTGTTTTTTCACTAGTTATCCATTTTGATTTGCCGCTTACTGTAGCAATTTTTCCGTCCATAGTCATAGCATATTTCATCACAACAAAAGGTCTTTTATTAGCTATATAGTAGAAAAAAACTTCATTTAATTTTCTGCACTCTTCTTCAAGTACATTTACTATAACCTCAATTCCAGAATCTTTTAATTTTTTTATACCATTTCCGGCCACCTTAGGGTTGGAATCTACACAGCCTATAATAACTTTTTTTAATTTGTTTTTTATAATAGCATCAGCACAAGGAGGAGTTTTTCCATAATGAGAACAAGGCTCTAAAGTTACATAAATATCAGCTCCTTCAACATCTTCTCCTCTCTCCTTTGCATCCAAAAAAGCATTAATCTCAGCATGATTTTCCCCATATTTTTTATGATATCCAATACCTATAACTTTATTATCTTTCACTATAACAGCACCAACTAAAGGATTAGGACTAGTAAAACCCTCTCCTTTTTTAGCTTCCTCTATAGCCATTCTCATATATTTTTCATGCATAATATTAATACTCTAAAAAAATATTTTTTATTAATCTTTGGTATATTTTGGTAGGATACTATGAACCATAAACAAAAAAACTCTAAATGTTTACACACTTAGAGCATTATTTTTTTGACATGTAGTTTACATTAAAAACATCTTCTACCATCCAGACTTTAACTGTCGGTTTTGGAATTGCACCAAATCTGCCATTTTTGAATGAAAGAAACATCAAAAAGGCTCGCGGACTTTACCGCCGGTATGGAATTTCACCTAGCCCCGAAGATTTATATATTAATTAGTATACACAATTTTTTTTTATTGTCAAGTATACGAAATTTCTAGTATATATTATAACTTTTGTTGACAAAGCACTTATAATATATATACTATATATTATATTATTATAACATTATAACTTTTAATTAAGTATTGGAGGAAATACAATGATTAAGAAATTTATTTATACTATACTTGTATTAATATCATTAGTCATTATAGTATCATGCTCAAAATCTGGAGAAACAGCTTCAAATCCAGATGATTATTATTTAGGTATATGTATACACTCATTAGATAATGAATTTTGGGCACAAGAAGCAAAAGGTGCTGAATTATTTGCAAGTAAAGTAAGTAATTTGCAATCAAGAATATTAACTTCAGATAGCGATGATAATAAATTACTTCAAGGTATTAGAGATTTCATAGCAGAACATGGTGAAAAAGCTATATTCGTTGTAGACCCATCTAGTGCTGCAGTTACTGCAAATGTAGCAGAGATTTGTGAAGAAGCAGGATGTTATGTAACAATCTTAACACATAGAGCAGAAGGATTATACCCTAAAGACTTCAGCAAATTTGTTATACACATGACAGAAAATGATTTAAATTCTGGATATATTACAGCTAAAGCATTATTTGATTCAATAGGTGGAAAAGGAACTGTTTGTGAATTATATGGACAATTAGGAAATGATGCTGCTACAGCAAGACATGCTGGATTTGAAAAAGCTTTAAAAGAATATCCAAATATCAAAGTTTTAGATATGCAAGTAGCATCTTGGAGTCAGGAAGAAGCTTTAAAAATTACAGAAACATGGCTTGCTAAATATGGAAATGATGGAATAAATGCTATATTCTGTGCAAATGATACAATGGCTATAGGAGCAATAGAGGCTCTTAAACAAGCTGGATTAAATGGTAAAATTAAAGTTAATGGTACTGATGGTATTAAAGCAGCTTATGATGCTATAAAAGATGGAGATATGGTATGTACTATAGCTAATGATGGTTATCTTTTAATGGGATATGGTGCTGCATATGCTTATTATGCTGCAACTGGAAAAATAAATGTTAATGATATGACACCAGAAGAACGTATGGTTTATACAAAAACTTCATTCATAGATGCTTCTAACGTAGATGAAATGTATGAAAAATTTATAACAGGAACTCCTGATTATGATTATAGTAATTTGGAGTTTGCTATAGACGGTTATCAGCCACAACCTTAAATTAATTAATACAGTTGTTAAAATAGTAATATTTTAACAACTGTAAAAAAATTAGGTATTAATAGATGAAAAATAAATTATTAAATTACATGTCTTCAAAAAGTGTAGCCGAACAGTTCACATATAAAGTTAAAGAAGATGCCAAAAAAGATATGATAAGAGTTTATGCTCCTATGATATTACTTATCATTACTACTATATTTGCTGCTATATTTGTAAATAACTTTTTTTCTTGGAAGAATATTACTAATTTAATGTATCAAATGTCAATTCCTTTAGTATTAGCTACAGGAATTACTTTTGTTTTATTGATAGGAAGTATAGATTTATCATTAGAGGGGGTTATGGGATTTTCTGGGGCATTTGTATCTGTACTAGTTGCAAATTCAATGACCAAAAATGATTTTGGAATTTTAGGTATTATAATTACAATAGTTATATGCTCAATAATAGGAGCTATCACAGGTTTATTGCATGTAAAAATGAGAATATCTTCTTTTATTATAACTTATGCAGTAGGAAGTATAATTACTGGATTTGGTGTACTAACCTACGGAGGAACACCTGCTAAAGTAACTTATGATTTATTTATAACAATATCTAATGGCTCATTCTTAGGAATTCCTTATATAACTTATATATCATTTATAGTATTTTTTATAGGCTGTATTATACTTAATTTCACAGCTTTTGGGAGGGCCGTATATGCTATAGGAGATAATGAAATAGCGGCAAGATCAACAGGAATTAATGTAGACCTTGTAAAAATAAAAGTCTTTTCATTATGTGCATGTACTTCAAGCATAGCTGGAATTCTATCATGTATGAGATTAAAATTAGGTCAAGTAAGTATAGGTACTGACCAATTATTCCCTGTTATAACGGCAGTTGTATTAGGTGGAGCATCTTTATCTGGCGGAAAAGGTGGAATGCTTCAAACATTTGTAGGCGTATTAATATATACTGAATTGTCTAATTTTTTAACAATAATGGGTATAAATCCTTATTATAAAAAACTCATTCAAGGAATTATAATCATAATAGCTGTAGCTTTAACTATAGCTAAAAACAGAAAAACTATAGCTAAATAATAGGTTGGTATTATTTATGGAAGCTTTATTCAAAACAGTTAATATAGGTAAAAGTTATTCTGGTAATTCTGTCTTAAGAAATATAAATATGGAAATTCATAGCGGAGAAGTTGTAGGACTTATAGGAGAAAATGGGGCTGGAAAATCAACTTTATTAAAAATTATTTCAGGGGCAGAAAAACCAAGTACTGGAACTATGGAAATGAACAAAAAGAACTATCTTTGTTCTTCTATTATAGAATCAAACAAACATGGCGTTGGTATGGTTTTTCAAGAGCAATCTCTAATTGGAAATTTAACAATAGCACAAAATATATATTTAGGAAGAGAAAATAAGTATTCTAAACTAGGTATTGTAAATTGGGCTAAAATGAATAGAGATGCAAAGAAAGCATTAGAAAGAATAGATATGGGCAATTTAGACCCTTCTAAGAAAGTGCGTGATATAGATTTTGCTACAAGACAAATGGTTGAAATAGCAAAAGTTTTGGATATAGTTTCTCAAAATAATGAAAAGTCTTTAATATTATTAGATGAACCTACTACTGTTTTATCAAACAATGAAATAGATAAATTATTTAAACAGATTCAAAATATGAAAGAGATGGGGAATGGTATCATTTTTATATCTCACCGTTTAGATGAAGTTTTAAAAATAACTGATAGAATTTATGTATTTAAAGATGGAGATAATACTGCTGTTTTAGATACTAAAGATGCTGATGAATATATTTTATATGAGAAAATGGTTGGTAAATCTACTACGGGTGAATTTTTTTCTATTGATATGCAAAAAGAGGCTGAAGAGGAAGTAGTTTTAAAAGTAGATAATCTTAGCAAATTTGGTGTATTTAATAATATTAGTTTTGAATTAAAAAAAGGAGAAGTATTAGGGTTTGCTGGGGTAGAAGGTTCTGGAAAAGAATCATTATGTGAAGTATTATGTGGAGATGATGATTTTACATCTGGAGAGATGATTTTTTTCGGTAAAAAATGCAATTTTAGATCACCTTATGATGCCTTAAAAAATGGTATTTTATGCGTACCTAAAGAAAGAAGAGATGAAGGCATTATAGGTATATTAAGTATTGCTGATAATATATTTATATCTAGTTTGGATAGAATTGCAAAACTAGGTATAGTTTCACAAAAACAAATTGATAAACTATCTGAATACTGGGTGAAAACAATAGGAATAAAATGTTTTAGTATAAAGAATAGAATAAATCAACTTTCTGGTGGAAATGCTCAGAAGGTAATATTTGCAAGGGCATTAGAAAGTAAAGCACCTATTTTAATTTTAAATCACCCAACTAGAGGTGTGGATATAGGGGCAAAAGAAGAGATATATAAATTAATAAGAGATATAACAAATAGAGGTATATCGGTTATATTATTAGGTGATACTTTAGATGAGTGTATAGGGCTTTCTAGTAGAATTATAGTTTTGAAAGATGGTCTTATAAATGGTGAATTTCAATGTCCTAAAGATAATAAGCCTTCACAGTTAGATATAGTAAAAAAAATGATGTAATAGGGGGAATATTCAATGAAAGATGTAAAAGAAAATACAAAAAAGTTTAATATATCAAAATATTCTGAATATGCATGTATATTAAGTGTAATATTTGTAGTAGGATTTTTCACTATAATTAACCCTAGATTCTTAAGCACATATGGTCTAAAAAACATAATGCTTGAAATGGCTCCTCTTATGTTAATGGCTGGGGGTATATCATTTGTGTTATTTACAGGAGGTATAGATTTATCTACTGGTGCTATAGCTTCTTGTGCTTGTGTATTAACTGGAATATATGTTAAAGATGTTGGAAATATTATCATCTTATATTTATTTATATTTGGTATATTTATAGGATTACTCAATGGTATTATAGTTTCACAATTTAAATTACCTTCATTTATAGTTACATTATGTACACAAAATATATGGACTTGTATAGCTTTAATTAAATCGGGTGGTGGTTCAAGTATAGTTCCTATGAATAAAAGACATATAATTTCTTGGGCTACTGAAAATGTTGGAATATTTCCTGTTATGTTTATATTCTCTATATTATGTATTATAATACTATATTTTATACAAAGAAACACAAAATTTGGAAAGAACATATTTGCATTAGGTGCTAATGCAAGGTCATCTAGAATAGCTGGAGTAAATACTAAATTAACTCAAATATCAGCATTTATTATATGTGGAGCATGCAGTTCACTTTCTGGTGTGCTTTATGCCTACAAATTAAAAAGTTCTGTTCCTACTGTTGGGGATTCTTTAGGATTATTAGCTATATCTGCTGTTGCTTTGGGTGGTACTTCTATGGCTGGAGGAAAGGGAAGCGTATTAAGAACTTTTTTAGGGGTTATGACTGTAATATCAATATACTCAGGTATGAATATGATTGGTGTGCATGCTTTGTGGAAAGATATAGTAATAGGATTTATACTAATAATAGCTGTTTATATTAACTCTGATAAAACAGGAAAAGATATTATAGTAAAATAATCTATTATTTTATATTTCTAATTGATGACATTAAATGCTTATTTGCCTTATAAGCCTCTTTAAATATTTGATAATACTCTGAATATATTCTTACATTTTCTTTTATAGGTATTATTGATTTATCATCATGCTTTATTAATTCTTTTACAGCATCTTTGTAACTGCTATATACTCCACTTCCAACAATGGAAGTTATAACAGCACCTAAAGCAGCTTGTTCTTTGGTTTTAGAAACATATATTTCTTTGTCTAATATATCAGCCTGTATCTGAAGCCATAGTTTACTGTGTGAACCACCTCCAGAGGCTATTAACTTATCACATTTAAAATGCATATCGTCTGTTAATATTGAAAAACAGTCTTTTAATGAATATACAACACCTTCCATTATAGATTTTAAAATATGATATTTAGTATGCTTTAATGTTAACCCCAAAAACATAGCAGAGGCATCACTATTCATATGAGGAGTTCTCTCACCAGCTAAATATGGAAGAAATATTAAACCTTCACAACCTGCTACTATTTTTTCAGCATTCAAATCTATATCTACAAATGATTCTCCATTACTGCAAAAGTTATTTCTAGCCCACTTCAATGCTAACCCAGATGATAATGCAGCCCCTAAATAATACCAAGTATTTGGCATTACAAAATTAAATGTATGAGAGTTGCTATTATATACAGCTTTATTAATAGGCATAAAAATTTGCCCACCCGTACCTATAGTTATTGATGCAGTACCAGTTTCTATAATTCCATTTCCTATAGCTTGCATTGCCTGGTCTGCCCCACCATACATTACATTAACGCCTTCATCTAAACCAGTTTCCTCAGATGCCTTTTTACTAACTTTTCCTACTATCTCATGAGGATAATATACTTCTGGAAATATATCACTTCTTATATCAAGTTTTTTTATTATCTCATAAGACCATTTATTCTCATTCACATCAAAAGCACAAGTAGAAGCAGCATCTGTTATATCTGTAGCAATAATGCCAGTAAGTTTATATCTTATATAATCTTTAGGTAATATCACTTTATATATTTTATCATAGTTGTTTTTTTCATTATTTTTTATCCACAAAAGTGATGCTATTTGAAAGCCAGTTGCTAATGGACTATGTGTTATTTTTATTATATTGTCTTTTCCTACTTTTTCATTTATATAATTTACTTCATTTGAAGTTCTACTATCACACCATATTATAGATTTTCTCACAGGATTACCATCTTTATCTAAAGCTACAAGCCCATGCATTTGACCTGAAAAACTTATAGCTTTAATTACAGCATTATTATATTTTGATTTTAATTGATTTAAAGCATCTTTTATTGTAATAACTGTGGCATTCCACCATACATCTATATCTTGTTCTGCCCAATTTAAATAAGGTGTGTCAAAACTATAATCTTTTTGAGAAATTGAAAGCATTTCTGCCTTTTGAGATGTTATTAAAGTTTTTACAGATGATGTTCCTAAATCTATTCCTATGAAACAATCCATAATTCTATCCTATAAAATATTATATATACTTTAAGTATAGCATAAAAATACAAAATTTAAATATAAATTATTGACTAATAGGAAAAAACATCATATTATTATATTATTATAACAATATAATAATATAGGATTTATAAATGACAGGAAATACTTTATACATACAATCAGGTGGACCTACATCTGTAATAAACTGCTCTGCTTTAGGGGTTATATCTCAATTTGAGAAAATGAATAAAAACAACTACAAACTATACGCTTCTAGAAATAGTTTTTCGGGGGTATTGAATGATAATATAGTTGATATTATGAAAGAAGACAAAGATGAGATAAAATTTTTATATAACACTCCTTGTTCTATATTTGGCTCTAGTAGACATAAGATGTTAGAAAACGAGTATGATATATTTATTGATAATTTAAAGAAGTATGATATAAGAAATTTACTCATAAACGGTGGAAATGGTACGGCAATGGCATGTAAAGAAATAGAAAAAAGATTAATAAATTATGGGTACGAATGTTCGATTATAGGCATACCTAAAACAGTAGATAATGACATTTATTCAATAGATCACACTCCAGGGTACCCATCAGCAGCAAGACATATTATATTATCTATATTAGACCTATCTTATGAGCTTAATGTATACGATTCTGGATTAATAATGATAATAGAGGTTATGGGTAGAAAATGTGGATGGCTTGCTGCTGCATGCTTATTGGCTAATAAATTATGTGGTTATCCGGATTTAATTTATACTCCTGAGAATGTATTTGATTTTGATAAATTTACAAATGATATCAAAAATATATATGATAAAAATAATAAATGTATGATTGTAGTATCTGAAGGTGTAAAAACAGAAGATGGAAAATATTTGTTTGAAAATAATTCAGATTTAAATATGGGCGGAATATTAAATACAATTCACAGTAAAATAAAAAATCATTTTAGCTGCAAAATAAGAACTATAGATCTTGGACTAATGCAAAGGAATTCTTCAAGAGATACATCTGATATAGACAAAAAAGAAGCCTTTGAATTAGGAGAAGAAGCATTAAAAATTGCATTTAATGGTGAAACTGGAAAGTTTGTAGCATTTGATAGAATAACTTCTAAACCATATAACACAAAAATGGTTTATCACAATTTTGACGAATTAACACAAGAAACAAATTACCTTCCAAGTAAATATATAATTAATAATGGTACATTTATAGATGATTCATTTATTGATTATATAGAACCTTTGGTTGGAGATTTCCCTAGATATAGTAAATTCAAATATTTAAAATAAATAAAAAAGATTAAGAGGAGTTTTATTATGCATTATAAAGAATTAGGTTTAGTAAATCCAAGCGAAATATTTAAAAAAGCATATAATGGTCAATATGCGATACCAGCATTCAATTTTATATCTGTAGAACAAATAAATGCTATATTTGATGCTTGTATAGAAAATAACTCACCAGTTATATTGATAGTATCTCCAAATTTAATAAGACAGATAGAGCCTGAAACTGTAGCATATTTAGTGAAAGCTAATATTGAAAGGGCTAAAAGAATTGGTAAAAACATACCTGCATCTTTATTTTTAGACCATGGAATGAAGTTTGAAGATTGCGTGCTTGCAATAGATAATGGTTTTTCTGCTGTAATGATAGATGGTAGTGCATTAAGTTTTGAAGATAATATAGAACTAACAAAGAAGGTAACAGAGTATGCTCATAAAAGAGAGGTTGCTGTTGAGGCTGAATTGGGAGCTTTATCTGGAGAAGAAGAACCATCTGATAGTGAAGATAAAAAAATGAGTATATACACAGACCCTAAAAAAGCTGAAATATTTATAAAAGAAACTAATATAGATTGTTTAGCAGTATCTGTAGGTACAAGCCATGGACTTGTAAAGATAAAGAGTGATAGTAAAAATATAATAAAATATGATATAATAAAAGAGATAGAAAATAGAGTTCCTAACTTTCCTTTAGTATTACATGGCTCTTCTTCTTTAAAAAAAGAAATAATTGATATGGTAAATAATTATGGTGGAAATATAGAAAAGGCTGAAGGTATACCAGAAGATGAAATAAAAAAAATTGCAAAAACTGCTATATGTAAAATCAATATAGCTTCTGATGGTTGGATTACTGCTTTGGCTTATACAAGAAAAATATTAGCAGAAAATCCTAAAGCTATAGACCCTAGAGTATATACATTACCTATCAGAAAAGAACTTTATAAACTATACTCACATAAGATAGAACTTTTAGGAAGTAAAAATAGAATATAAAGGCTTATAAAAATGAAAAATAAAGAATATTATATATCTATAGA
>NZ_SRZM01000013.1 GCF_019402445.1 Brachyspira pilosicoli | reverse complement strand
TATATTAGTTTGAAAAGCAATATCTTCTATTATCTTTGTAATATTTTTTATCTTTGTACTAGCTTCAAATACTTCTTCTATATTCTTAGTTGTTTCTGTAATAATACTTCCAGCACTCTCTATAGCTTCTTTTGAAGAAACCATCATATTATTTCCTGTTATAGCATAATCGGTAGAAGATTTTATTGTAGAAGCCATCTCTTCCATAGAACTAGCAGTTTCCTCCAAACTTGCTGCTTGTGATTCTGTTCTTCTTGATAAATCTGTATTGCTGCTCGAAAGCTCTTTTGCCGCATTAACTATATTATTAGAAGCTTCATTAACTTCTGTTATAGTTTCTATTAATTTATTTCTCATACTAACAAAAGATTTTGATAAAGTACCTATCTCATCTTTTCTAGATTTTATACGCTGCTCTGAATGGCTTAAATCTCCTTGTTCTATCTTTGATGCCTCTTCTACCACTATTTCTAATGGTTTAGTAATTGTTCTTATAAACAAATTAACAAGTATAGCCAAAATAACAATAGATATTATTCCTATTATACTTATGGCTATTATCAATTTCATGTTCTGTTCATATATCTCATAATTCATCATAGCAAGAGCTATTATCCAAGGCTGATTTTTTAATTTATGATATGCAGCTGTTCTTTTTTGTCCGTCAAGATTATATGTAAGATTACCGCTTATATTACCGCTTTTAAAAGCTTCCTCATATATAGGATTTATTTTCATAACCGCTATATTCTCATATAAAGAATCCATTATATTGTATAATTTGTCAGTAGTTATAAAAAGTCCTCCTGTCTTTCCTAAATCAATATCAGCAAAATGAGTTTGATGAAGCATATACCAATCTAGAAAAATATAAATATAACCTATTGTAATATTGTACGAATCTTTAACTGGTTTTATAGCAGGCATAGCCCATTTAGAAGTAATTTCTGATTGTACAAGTTTATCAGCATATACAACCCCATCTGTATTTGAAGCAACAAATCTGTTCCAAGCATCTGGAATATAATCTTTAAGATTTTTACCTAAAGCAGAAGAAGACATTGAATCTAAAAATATATCCCCTTCAGAATCGGCTATACCAAAATTAATGAGATAAAGATTATTATCTTTGAATTTATTTATAGTTTCAGATAATAATTCTTCAGTAAAATTAACATCATTTTCTAAATATTTAACAACTGTAGGAGTAACTGAATATGTACTTATTATAGATGTCTGTAAATCAAACCAAGTATCTAAAACAGATGCATATCCAGCTATAGTGCTGTTAAAACCGCCTAATCTGCTTTTACTAATACCGCTGCTTGCTATATTAACAGAAGATATCAGCATTACTATTATAATCAAAACAACTATAGAACATATTACAAACGGTATTTTAAAACCTAAACTATTTACTTTCTTCATAATTCAACAACTCCTAATCTTCTCATATTGTTTATTATAAAAATAAGAAATATTATAAAATAATTATAATAAAAAAGCTATAGTATTAAATGAATGTAATACTATAGCTTTTATTTTAATAAAAATATTATCTATATAATAATTATCTATAAGATTTTTCTAATATAGTTAATACTTCTTCATCTGTAAAGTTATGAGGATCACATTCAAATAATCCGCCCATAGCAAATTTAGCATTCTTAGCTATTTTTGGCAAGTCTTCTTTGCTAATACCATAATCGGAAAGTTTTAGATTATCTACACCGCAAGCCTTTTGTAAATCAACCAAAGCTTCTACAAAATCCATAGCCTTATTAGCATCTTTTTTACCTAAAGCCTTAGCCATATCAATCATTTTTTCATCGCAGTCATGAGCATTTGCTATTGTACTATAATATTCTTTACTTATTATAATAAGCCCAGCACCATGCTCTAGTTTTGGATAATAAGCACTCAAAGCATGTTCCATAGAATGTTCTGATGTACAGCTTGAAGTACTTTCAACTATTCCAGATAAAGTATTAGCCATAGCAACATCTTCTCTTGCTTTCATATTGTTTCCATCTTTAACAGCATCAGCCAAACTTTTTCCTATAAGCTCTATTGCTTTTAATGCAAACAAATCGCTCATATCTGTTGCAATTTTATTAATATATCCTTCTGTGCTATGGAATAATGCATCAAAACCCTGATAAGCAGTAAGTTTAGGAGGAACTGTTTTCATAAGTTCTGGATCTACTATTGAAAGATAAGGATAAGTTTTCTCATAACCGAAACCTATTTTTTCATTTCCATTAGTAATTACAGTCCAAGGGTCAGCCTCTGTACCTGTGCCTGCTGTTGTAGTTATTGCTACCACTGGAAGAGGGTCATTTGGTACTGCTTTACCTTTACCAGTACCGCCGAATATATAATCCCAATAATCACCATCATTAGCTGCCATTACAGCGATAGATTTTGAAGAGTCAATACTGCTTCCTCCGCCTATACCTATTACAAAATCACAATTTTCTTTTTTTGCTAAAGCAGCCCCTTCCATTACATGGTCTTTTATTGGATTTGGTAAAATTTTGTCAAATAAAACATAGCTTACATTTGCTTTTTTTAATTCTTCTTCTAATCTATTTAAATAACCATATTTCTTTATAGAAGTACCGCCTGTAACAATTAATGCTTTTTTACCTGGAAGTTTTTGTTTATGCAGTTTATTTAGAGAACCTGTACCGAATATAACTTTACTTGGCATATAAAAATTAAAATCCATAATATAGCTCCTATTTTTTAATAAATAAAATAATGAATGATTGAAATTATACAACTGTGAAGTATTTAAATCAAATTAATAATAATTTTTATATTTTTTATTCTCGGGGACTAGTCCCCAAGCCCCTACTTCTTTTGTTGCCACAAAGAAGCAAAAGGACTGCATTTT
>NZ_SRZM01000129.1 GCF_019402445.1 Brachyspira pilosicoli | reverse complement strand
TAATAATAGCATCTTGAGCTTTAATAGACTCTAAATCATAATATTTTGAATCAGATTTTTTATAAACACTATTAATAAAATTTACAATATAACCATAAACTGAAAAAACATTAAAAATCATATAAACTAGAGAAAACCTTGAAAAAGAAAAAGCTGGGAGCAACAAATAATTGCTAGAATATTTTGAATAAGTAGAAATTCCATTAAAATCATCAAAAAATGCTAATGATATCATAGATACTAATATTAATGTACCTATATTTACTTTATATATTTTATTAACAAATATTTCATAAAGTAACATACATATGATTATTACACTATAAACTGAAAAGATAAAATCCCTAAAAATATATATAGGTCCTATTGCTCCTCTTATTTTTACACTATTAGCAGCAGAACTATTTAATGTAGTAATTACTTCTGTTGTAGATACAAATAATTGTGAATATATTAAAGCAATAACTAATATTACCATAAATAAAAATATAGCAACACTTTCTGCTCTATCTAGAAAAGAGTGCAATTTATCATTCAGTTTTAAAGTAGTTCTTACATATCTAATCCAAGGAAGTATAGTTAATGATATAGCTATTTGTTCTATTTTATACATTAATAGAGATAATTTTACATTTTGTATAGATAACGAAACTATTATATTTATTGTTTCTGAAAGCGTAAAAATAAAACATAATATAGAAAGAAACAATGCTATTAACTGAGTTTCTTCATATAATTTGAAAAATATATAAAAATGCACTATTATAGCAACAAATGCTATAACAGCTGCTATTGTAGATACACCTAATTCTATAATGACGCTATGAAAAAAATAGTTCATAATTTACAAAACCTTAATTACTTTATTATATACTATAAACAAATATATTTAAACTATACTAAATTATATATAAAGTATCCTTTATATCATCGGCATTATAGCTGTAACTATTTATTATAACAAATTATTTTTTATTTCTAAATTTGATTGATAATGCCAGTAAATAATATACAAATTAGAATTGAAAAATATTATATATAGTATAAAATAAAATATCAATTTTTAAGATTATTATATTGATTTATTGGAGGAAAAAAGAATATGAAACATACTTTAGAAGGGCCATATACCCCTAAGAACATTGAAGACAAATTATATAATTATTGGAAAACTAGCGGATTTTTCCATGCAGTTATGGATAAAAATAAAGAACCATATTCTATAGTCATACCTCCTCCAAATGTTACAGGCGTACTTCATATGGGACATGGACTCAATAATACGCTTCAAGATATACTTATAAGATTCCATAGAATGCTTGGAAAATGTACTTTGTGGATGCCTGGTACGGACCATGCTGGTATTGCCACTCAAAACGTTGTTGAAAGAAGATTAAAAGCTGAAGGTAAAAATAAACATGATTTAGGAAGAGAGGCTTTTGTTAAAAAAACTTGGGAAGTAGCTAATGAACATCATTCTATTATAGTAAAGCAATTAGAGAAAATAGGCTGCTCATGCGATTGGGAGAGAGAGAGATTTACTCTTGATGAAGGTTTAAGCAATGCTGTTAGAGAGGTATTCGTTGAACTTTATAATCAGGGTTTAATATATAGAGGAAAATATCTTATTAACTATTGCCCAAGCTGCGGTACTGCTTTAGCTAATGATGAAGTAGAGCATGAAGAAGTTGCTGGTGCTTTATATCATGTTAAATACCAAATAGAAGGAAAAGATGAATATATTGAGATAGCTACTACAAGACCTGAAACAATTTTGGCAGACGTTGCTATTGCTGTTCACCCAGATGATGAAAGATATGCTCATCTTACAGAACAAGATGTTTTAATACTTCCTATTGTAGGCAGAAAATTAAGACTTGTAAAAGATACTTATGTTGATAAAGAGTTTGGTACAGGAGCTTTAAAAATTACTCCAGCACATGACCCTAATGACTTTGCTATAGCTCAAAGACATAATTTAGAAATAATAAATATACTTAATGCAGACGGTACATTTAATGAAAACACTCCAGCTAATTATCAAGGTAAAACAGTTAAAGAGGCAAGAGATTTAATTATAAAAGAGCTTGAAGAGATAGGTGCATTCGTTGGAAAAGATAATATTAAACACCAAGTAGGACATT
This sequence comes from Brachyspira pilosicoli, assembly GCF_019402445.1. Lineage (GTDB taxonomy): Bacteria > Spirochaetota > Brachyspiria > Brachyspirales > Brachyspiraceae > Brachyspira > Brachyspira pilosicoli_B. The sequence goes on along the minus strand of NZ_SRZM01000129.1, from coordinate 10,762 downwards.
GTTATAGATGTCATAATGTTGTAGAGCCATATTATAGCGACCAGTGGTTTGTAAAAATGAAGCCTTTAGCAGAAAAAGCTTACAAGGCTGTTAATGACGGCAATACAAAAATATATCCTGAAAGATGGATTAACACTTACAATCACTGGATGACTGATATAAGAGATTGGTGTATAAGCAGACAATTATGGTGGGGACATAGGATTCCTGTTTGGTATTGTGATGATTGCAGCGAGATGATGGTTTCAAAAACTGACATCACGGAATGCAGTAAGTGTAAAAGCAAAAATATTCATCAAGATGAAGATGTGCTTGATACTTGGTTTTCTTCTTGGTTATGGCCTTTCTCTACTTTCGGATGGCCTCAAGTTAATGAAGAATTAAAATATTTCTACCCTACTACTGCACTTGTTACAGGTTATGATATATTATTCTTCTGGGTTGCAAGAATGATTATGGCTGGTACTCATTTTATGAATGACGTGCCTTTTAAAGATGTTTATCTTAATGGGCTTATAAGAGATAAAATCGGAAGAAAAATGTCTAAGAGTTTAGGAAACGGTATTGACCCTATAGAAATCATAGATGAGCATGGAGCTGATGCTTTTAGATTTACTTTATCATTTATAACTTCATTAGGCGGACAGGATATTTGGCTTGACAGAGAACTTTTCAAAATGGGTGGAAAGTTTGCTAATAAAATATACAACAGTGCTAAATATATTTTTGGTAATATTGATGATAATGCAAATATAAAAGATTTAGATACTTACACTCTTGAAAATAAAGACAAATGGATATTATCAAGACTTCAGAAAGCTATTGAATCAACTACTCAGAAACTAAAAGAGTATAGATTCGATGAGGCTTCTCAGACAATTTATAAATTCTATTGGAATGAGTTTTGTGATTGGTATATAGAGATAAGTAAATTCGATTTAAAAGACGAAAGCAAGAAAGAAAAAACTATTGCTGTTCTTTTATATGTACTTGAAGAATCAATGGCTATGATTCACCCATTTATGCCATTCATAACAGAAGAAATTTATTCTAATTTACCAAAACATAATATTGATTCAAAAGCATTGATGATTAGAGAATATCCTAAAGCTAATAATAAATACATATTTGAAGATATAGAAAAAGATTTTAATTTAATTCAAGACATAGTATCTGGAATAAGAAATTCTCGCTCATCATTTAATTTGCCTCCAAACAAAAAACTTGATGTAATAATTCGCTACAGTTCTGATTATTTCAAAAATACTTCAGAAAGCTATAAAGATATTATATCAGCACTTTCACTTACAGAGTCATTGAATATAGTTTCTTCAAAAGAGAGTGAAAGAAACAAGGGATCATTTGTTAAAGTATTTGAAGGCGGTGAAATCAATGTTAATCTTGTTGGCATAATAGATTTAGAAGCAGAGAAGAAGAGATTAGAAAAAGAAGCAGCAGGCTACAAAAAAGATTTGGAAGCTGTAAACAAAAAACTTTCTAATGAAAACTTTATGAGTAAAGCTAAACAAGAAGCAATAGACACAGAAAACAGAAAGAAAAAAGAGTTTGAAGATAAATTAAAAGGTATAGAGGAAGTTTTGGCTTCTTTATAATTTTTAATAATTAAATAGTATTTTATAATTAGGGTTTTATCAACGTGAATAGTATATGTATGGTAAAACCCTATTTTTATATTTTATACATATATATTAAATATAGGATATACCTAAACAACTATATTTTGTCAAAAATAATTTTTTTAAATTTTAAATATCTTCAACTTTTTCCCGCCTTCGCTCTGCGGACTTCGTCAAAGTTGCAAAAAGTGCATATATCATAATCAATATTTTATAAATATGTATAAAATATATCATAAAACCTAAATTTTAGCTACACGCTGTGGACTTCGTAAAATGCAGTCTTTTTGGTTCTTTTGGTCATACCACAAGGGCACTTCCTTCGGTCGCCCTGAAGGACTTCCTACGGTCGCAAAAAGAACTGGGGGCGTGTACCCTAAGGGCACGCTTCGCAGGGTGCAAAGCCACCACAAATAAAAACTTAAAAACTATATTTTGACAAACTTAAAAATTCTCAGTATATATTTTTTTATTTTATATTTTTGCTATTACTCTGATATTCTCTCCATAAGACCATTTATTAGCTTTATTCTTATAATTAATAAAAGTTGCATTAGGAACAATTAAAGTTTTTAGAGCAAATAAAGAAAAGTTAAAATAATTACTAAAATTAGGAAAAGAGCCTTCTAATAGGCTTATTCTTAAATTTTCATTATCTATGCTAATATTATAATTATTATATTCACTTCTTATTATTTTTAAATCAGCATATTTTACAAATTTAAGCAAATTATCCATATTAAAATTGACAATATGCTCTGTATTAAGATACCTCATAAGCATATTGTAAGAACATTCATTAGGCATAGGAGAATTAGGAACTTCTATATATATAAAGCCATCTTCTTTAAGCATACTTTTTATTTTTATTAATATTTCTTTAGGCTCTCTAAAATGCTCTATTACATGCGAAAGTATTATAATGTCGTATTTAGATTTACTTTCTAAAAAGTTTTCTTTCAAATCAATATCATATTTTTTTTTAGCATATACTCTTGCATCATCATTAAGTTCATAACCAAAAACATTATTATTATTTTTTTTAAATAAACTTAATAATAAACCGTCAAAAGCGCCAATCTCGCATATATCTTTGTTTTTCAAATCTATAGTTTGTTTTATAAAATTAAATTGAGATAAACTTCTAGCATAACGCATCTTGCTTTTAGCTATCTCAAATAATTTATTTTTTATATTATTATGATATTCATTTTTGTATAATGAGTTAATCTCTTCATCGGTTGGAGAATCTATAAAGTATAAAGAACATTCATCACATTGATAAACGTCTTTATACTCTTTCCAAATATTTTTAATTTCCCCAATTTTTTTATAATGATTGGAAGAACAAACTTTGCAAGTGTTTGCCATTATTCAAAAGAAAGCTCAATGCCGCATTTAGGACATTTAGTCATATCCTCAGTAATGCTAGAACCGCAGTTAGGGCATTCATAAACTTCTATCTCTTCAACAACCTCTTCTGCAATTCCTTCGTAGTTCTCATCACTCTCTTCTACAACACTTACAACTTCTTTAAGAATATTTATAATGTTATTAACAGTTTCTTCATCAAGATTAGTCTTTTCTATAATAGTATTAGCGTCCATTCCATAAAGCTCTTCTATAGAATTAATACCGCCGTCAATAAGTGTTTTTATTACATTTTTATCTATATCAGTTAATGAATATAAATTGCTTACTGCTGCCTCTTGAGTATCTTCTGTATCAGCTACAGCCTCTTCATTTTCAACATTCTCTTCAACATTTTCAGCAAATATTTGATTTAAAGGAACTATGTCTTTTAATAATTCAGGATTTTCTTTAATATCAGTTTCTGTTTTAAGGTCAAAAGTATAACCAGTAAGCTGAGAAGCTAATTTAACATTATATCCACTTCTTCCCAAAGCAAGAGATAATTGGTCATCAGGTATAATAATCATAGCCTCTTTTTTATCAGGATCTGTAATAATTATTCTAGTAGGTTTAGCAGGTGCAATTGCCTCTGCAATATACTCTCTAATATCTTTAGACCATTTTACAACATCAATCTTTTCACCTTCAATCTCTTTTATAATAGCCTGTATCCTTATACCCTTCTGTCCAATACAAGCTCCTATTGGATCAACTTCAGGCTTGTTTGATACTACTGCTATTTTTATTTTTAATCCAGGCTGTCTTACAACATTTTTTATCTCTATAGTGCCGTCAGCAATCTCTGGAATCTCTAATTCAAATAATTTCTTAATAAAGTCTGCTTTAGTTCTAGTTAAATATATAGTAGGGTGTCCTGACCTGTCATTTTCTACCTTATATATATATGCTCTTATTCTATCACCTGCAGCATAATGTTCTCTTGGAGATAAGTCCTTTTTTAGTAAAACCCCCTCAGTCTTACCTAAATTCACATATATATTTCCTCTGTTTTCTCTTTGGAAATATCCATTTACTAATTGATTTTCTCTTCTTTTGAATTCATTATATATAATATTTTTTTCAAGCTCAGAAATCTTTTGAAAGAAAGTAGTTTTCGCAGCAGTACTCTCTATTCTTCCAAAATCACCAACATGATCAACTAATATTAAAACCTCATCGCCTAAATTAATATCACTATCAAGTTTTTTAGCCTCTTCTAAAGATATCTCTTTTCTGTCGTCTTTTACCTCTTCAACAACATTAACTCCTCTATATACTGTAGGGTTATTATTATTATCAAAATTAATATGGAAGTTTACATTATCTCCATATTTCTTTTTTAACGCCAAAATCATAACAGATTCTACAACCTCTTTAAGCAAATCAATACTTATATCTTTTTCTTCAGATAGCATTTGTAAATAAGTACCAACATTTTCAAACATAGTTTTAATTCTCCATTTTTGTTTTTTACTAGCAATTTAATCTAGTTTTTATAATATTAGATTTTAATATCTTTATATCAATGTTATCATCATTTGTTATAATAATATAATCATCTTTGGCTTCTTTTAATATAGCCGTAGTAGTAATATAATTATCAGCATCTACTTTGTATTTAATCTTTATAGGCATATCCTCAAAAAGCTCATAATTATCATCAAACTTCCATCTAAACCCCGCAGAAGATACTGTAATAGTATAATCACCCTCATCATAACCATTACTTTTTATCACTTCTTGAATTACTCTTGTAGCTTCAATACAATGATTATGCGAAACACTCTCTTTCTTCTTAAATATAACAGCATAAACTTTTTTATTATCCTTAACAGCAAGTACTTTTAAATCTAATAAATAAATATTATGCTTTTCTATTAACTTTTTGGCATTTTCAAAAAGTAACTCTTGGTCTATTACTTTAACTTCATCTTTTTTAACAGGCTTAACTTTTTTCTTTTTAGCATCTCTGCCGTATTCTTTTTGCCTTTGCGGTCTTCTATTGTTTTTTTCGCTCATAATACCATACTACTATTATTAATTGTTAACAAAAAAAGAGGGTTAGTTTTTCCCTTTTGGGAGATAAACCAACACTCTTTTATTAAAGTCCTATTGATTATAAAATTAATTCTATATCAATAAATATTTTTGTCAAGCAATTTTTAAAAATTAAAGATGAGATAAATACTCAGTAACTCTTACAGCTGCCACTGCTCCCTCACCCACAGCATTAGCAACTTGTCTTACAGGCTTAAATACAGAATCTCCGCAAGCAAAAACTCCATCTATATTAGTAGCCATAGTAGACATATCAACTATAATGTGTCCGCTCTCTTTCATAGCAATACCAGTATCTTTTAATATGCTGGTAGCAGGCTCTTGACCAACAAATACAAATACGCCGTCTACAGCTTGTTCATGTATAGAATTGTCTAATACATTTTTAATTTTTATATTAGTAACTTTTCCATCTCCGCAAATCTCATCTATCACACTGTCTAATACATATTCTACTTTGCCAGTATTAGTTAAATGTTCTATATTGATAGCATCAGCTCTAAACTCTTTTCTTCTATGAACTAAATATATCTTATTAACAAATCTAGTAAGGAAATAAGCCTCATCAAAAGCACTGTTTCCGCCTCCAACTACAGCAACAGTTTTGTTTCTGTAAAAAGCACCATCACAAGTAGCACAGTATGAAACACCCTTTCCAGCAAAATCTGCTTCGCCTTTAGTGCCTAATTTCTTAGAAAATCCGCCCATAGCAAGTATTATTGTTTTAGTTTGATAAGTTTTTCCATCTGCAGTATGAATAGTTTTCACTTTATCTTTAATATTTTCTATTTTTGTTACCTCATCATAAACTATAGGGTTTTTAGAAAATTTTTCAGCATGTCTTTGCATTCTATCAACAAGTTCAAAAGAAGTCATCTCCTCTGGAAAACCTAAATAATTTTCAACAGTATCAGTACTCATCATTTGTCCGCCAATACCTTTCTTCTCTATAAGTAAAGAATTAGTTAAAGCTCTTCCCAAATAAAGCAAAGCTGAAAGACCAGCAGGACCTCCGCCTATAACAATAGAATCATATATATTATTTGACATAATAGAACTCCTTTTTTATTAGTAATTATTATTATATCGTATTTTTTTAAATTAGTCAAACATTTTGTTATAGTATTATAACTTTTTATAGCTTTTTGAAATGCTTATTTATATAGGCTATTATTTCGCTTGTGTTTGCTATTTCTCTAGATGAATTGCCTACCCTAATAAAGAATTTTTCCTCTTTAAGACCTTGTTTATTGGTAATTTTACTATATACAGGCTCTCTGCTTTTGCTTATATAAACAATACATATATCCTTTCCTTCTTCTTCAACAAAATCTATCCTAATATTTTCAGCAGAAAAAGCATTACCATAATAGGTTTCAACCAAAGTTCTAAGATGAAGCTCAAAGAAATCTTTATTAGGCTGTTTTAAAGTAGAATAATCATGGTCAAGCCCTATAATTTCTCCGTCATTAGTGATTCCTATAAATAGCCTTCCTCCTTCTGTGTTAGCAAATGCTGCAATGGATTTCATTATCACTTCTTCTAAAGACTTATTTATCTTTTCTGTATTGCTGTCATATCTTAAAGTAGACTTAAACTCTATATTTGTACTTTCACCCTCTTTAATAATGTTTTTAATATTCATATGATTGTTTCTCAAATCTTCTATTATCCTTACATAATGAACAGAGAACATTACTATGAGCCCTATTGTAAGAAGTACAAATATAACAAAGAAAAGTATTATAGGTATTTGTATTTTATTTATTAAAGACTTTTCTGGAATTATTATTCCTATTTCAACTTTATTTTCTGATACGCTAAAATTACCCTTATATCCCCAATAATGCTTATTATTATAAATTACTTTAGCTATATCTTCATTTTCATTCTTTTGAAACTCATAATTAAGCATATCCGCTATTTCAACAAAATCCATAGGGTTTTCATTAGTATTAGACAAAGATACAGGGAAAATTATTCTGCTGTTTCCAGTAACCAAATAGGCATATATATTATTCATATTTTTGATATCTAAATTATCAAACTTCACATTAAACTCTGAAATATATTCAAAAGCAACATTCTCGCTTGCAATATAAATTAAATGTATATAAGGCTTGCCGTCTTTTACATAAAATGAGTCTATACTAAGCTGCTCCATTGGTATTGCGGAGTATTTTTGCATATTATTCGTGGCAATAGTACCTTGAACCTTATATCCATTGCCAGATTTAGTAATAGACATATAACTGTCTCCAAATTGCATAGCCGCTTTTTCTATAAAAGTATGCTTTGGAAAGAAATTAGTTATCAAAACTTTATAAACATCTGGAGCCTGATTGATTATATCAAATATAGGTGTCATTTGCATAGAAAAATAGTAGGTTGGATAATATATTTTTGAATATTCCTCTACTACACTGTTTTTTACATCTTGAAAAAGTGATTTAAAAAGAAATTTTACAGGCACTGGGCTTCGCATTTGGAAATATACAAACCCTGCTACTGATAAAAATAGAAATACTAACAGCACATCTCTAAGTATCTTATTACGTAATTCAGATTTTGAGATAAATCTCCCAGATATTATTTTCATGCCATATCCATAGTACCTATTTTTATTCTTTTTTTATATAATAACATAATATAATTATAATATCAACCTGTAAAGAAAAAATAAAAATAATAATATTTTCATAAATTGCAAAAAAATATTTTTTATTTTATCATATATTAATTATTTTTAAGAGGTTAATAAAGTATGGATTATAATGAAAAACTATATAATGTATTTTCAAACAAGGAACATAGATTAGAATCTTGGATGGCAGCTGTATTTTCTAAAGAATATGACCATAATGTAACTATAGATGAGCTTAAAGAAATTTTAGCAGAGGAAAATAGCTTTATAGTTACAGAATTAAAAGAGGTAGAAAAAGAGAACTATATAAGAGAAAACTCAAAATGGGAAGTAATATTAAAAGCAGAATATGTAGAAGATTATGAATGTGAAGACTGTGATGATGAATGCGATAGCGATTGCTCTTGCGAAGGACATGAATGCTCACATAATCATGAAGAAGACCATCAATGCTCATGCGGACATCACCATGAAGAAGACCATCAATGTTCTTGTAGCCATGGAGAAAATCATCAATGCTCTTGCGAAGAACATGATGATGAAGTAAAACAAAATGATGAACTAACCTTCTACATTGCATTAATAGATGCAAAAACTGTAACAGAAAATGTACCTGAAATATTCTCAGTTAATACAATAAAAGAAGAAAATTATAAAGAGGCATTAGAAGTAAATTATGCAATACATATATCAACAGTATTTCAAAATTACCCTCTTACTGATTATCAAAGACAGTTACAATTATTAAACAGCATAGTAGCAGATGCTTCATTATTTTTAGATATGTCTTGTTCTACTGCACGTTCTGGAGATTGGCTTGCATACACAGCAACTTTTTCTCTTTTGCCTTCACTAGACTATCTCTACACTATTCATGCTATATATGATGATGATAAAGACCCAAACAAAGTAGAATATTGGTTTCATACGCATGGATTATATAGAGCTGGCGTAATAGAATTAGAAATAGTTGGCGTTGAAGATTCTAATGCTTATTATGGAGAATTATTAAACACTGTAGCAAAACTATTTATAGAGAGAGGAGTTCCTGAAAAAGGCTTTAAATTTACTCCTGCTTATGGCGTTAGTGTTTGCTGGCTTCCTTGGCAAGAGGCTTTAGAAAAACTTAATATTGACAAAGATTTTTCTGGAAGCTATAAAGACAGAAATGATAATATACATAATACTCCTTCTGGTGTATTAGTAGCTATAGATGAAAAAGGAAATTATCATACTATGGACTACTATAAAGATAAACTTACAGATAATCCTATTTTTATGCTTAGCAATTTTGAAACTGCTATAATGAGAGAAGCTGCTTTTGATAAGATTGAATACTTTATAGAGTTATTAACAAAGAAAAAGAAAGATGAAGATACTTCGTTTTTAGTAAAATTAGGTTATGCTAGAGAAGATGAAGACCCTAATGATTTAGAGCATTTATGGTTTGAAGTTCATGATTTTACAGATGACGGATATTTTGATGCTACATTAATAAATGAGCCTTATAAAGATTTGAATATGCATGAGGGAGATAGAGGAATGCATAGTATAGAAAATCTTACAGATTGGATAATATACTATAAATCTGTACATTATGATTCAAAAAATATATATTTATTATTTGAAGATTAAATTTATAATTTCTTGACGTTATATAGAAATAATGATATCATTAATAATATAAAATATAGTTTATTATTTATATAATGAAAGAAAAAATTATTTGTCTATCTTTTATTTTATTGGTTTTTTTATTTGGTATTATAATTAATACTTTTTATAATAATAATACTAATATTAAAAAATATATAAAAGTAACTATGAAAGGTGCTGTAAGACATTCGGGAGTGTATTTTTGTGAATATGGTTCTTCTTTTGCTAAAGTAATTGAAACAGCTGGAGGAATCACAGAAAGAGGATATTTGCCTGAAGGATTAGATTACAATATGCCTATTACAAATGATATAACTATAAACATACCAACTAAGTATTATAGCATTAAAAAAAATACTGAAGGGAGATAAAATTGAAATTAAATAATTCAAATATTTTTGATGATAATAACGATATATCTCTCGATGAATATGATATAGATTCTCTTATAGATAAAAATATAGAAATTAATGAAAACAATTTCCCTACTGTATCTATAGGTACTGAATCACCAACTATACATAGTTCTATAATAGATGATAGTATAATATCTACTACAGATGAAAATATAACAACAGAAAATAATAATCAAGAAGCAACTGTAGAAGCATACACAGAAGAAGAAAATAAAATATATAATGAGATAGAAAATAATATTGGAATATCTGAAGATGATTTGAATATTATAGATGATGTTGATGATTTTAATTTGGAGAGTCATTTTCAAAATTCAAATAATAATAATGAAACTGTAGAGGCATACACAGAGGAAGAAAATCGAGCATATAATGAAATAGAGAGCAATATCGGAATATCTGAAGATGATTTGAATACTATAAGTGATGTTGATGATTTTAATTTAGAGAGTTTCTTTGCTAATAGTGCTTCTAGTATAGAAGATACAGCAGAAAATGTTTCAAATAATAATGAAGATATTATAAACATAGATGAAGTTTCTGAAGATAGTACAAATGATGTTAATAATGAAACTGTAGAGGCATACACAGAAGAAGAAAATCGAGCATATAATGAAATAGAGAGCAATGTTGGAATATCTGAAAATGATTTGAATGCTATAAGTGATGTTGATGATTTTAATTTGGAGAGTTTTTTTGCTAATAGTACTCCTATTATAGAAGATGCATCAGATAATAGCACTGAAGAGATTATTAATGAAGAAGTTGTTAATATTGATGAAAGCTCTGAAAATAATGATAATTTAGAAAATGATGACAGTACAATAGAAAGTGCTGAAGAAAATAATGATAACATAGTAGCTGATAATGCAAACATTACTGAAGAAAATGATAGTACTTTTGAAACTACTGTTAATGATGAAATCAATAATGCTTTA
>NZ_SRZM01000128.1 GCF_019402445.1 Brachyspira pilosicoli | reverse complement strand
AATGATAACATATTATTAAATTCAATATTATCAAACTCTAATCGTTGCATTTTATAAAAATTAGAATGTAAAAATACTAATAGTTTATTAAAATTAGAATTATAAAACCCAACATTTAATTGCAAAGTAGTATTGCGAAAATATACTGAACCATTAAAGTTAACATTTTGAATGCATAGCCCACAAGAAATTATAATATTTTCAAAATTAATATTATAGTTTAATTCATATTTATCTTCTTTTTTGTACTAAAATATTGAATTATATTCTCTAAACTGAAAGGAATTAGAATTTTATCTTCAACATTATTATTAGTTATAATTCCTATATTTAAAGTGTAGTATTTTTCTTCTTCGTCTGTGATAGTTATAGTATTATATTCAAGATTTTTTCCTTTATTAAGAGCTTGACTTAGTAAATCTAATTTAAGATATGATATCAATTGTGCTTCTGTTTTGCATTCTTTAATATTTTTTGGGGATAATATTGTTTCATTAAGGTCTAGTATGGTCATAAAAATCTCTTAAAAAATCATACTTCTATTATAACCCAAATATGTAAATCATCAAGAATATATAAGGTGATAATAAGTGCTTGCAGTTCTTTTGGTTCTTTTATACCAATACCAAAAGGTACCTACTCGGTAAAAGAACTGGGGTGCTGCACGGTGTGTACTTCGTTAAGGGTAAAGCCCTGCAAATATTTTAAAAGTTCAATTATTTTAAAATAAAAAATGCATGCATTTATAATGCATGCATTCATAAGGCAATATATTTTTTAAGCTATTTCTATTCTTTTCTCATACTTAACTTCTTCTTTCTTTGGAAGAGTAAGAATCAATACGCCATTTTCAAAATTAGCAGCTATATTATCAACATCTATAGATTTATCGCTTATGTTAAAGCTCTGCTCATATTTTGAAACAACTTCTTCTTTATCGCCCTCTTCACTTTTTATAACTTTCTTTCTCTCAGCATATATTGAAAGTATGTTCTCTTTTACTCCAATCTCTAAATCTGATTTTTTTACTCCAGGCATATCCATCTCTATTGTATAGCCCTTATCATCTTCATATATTTTATAATTTCTTTGATACAAAGAATAATCTCTCATACAACTATCTCCTCTATGACATCTATTATTAAACATTGGGAAAAACATTCTTGACATAATACTAATCTCCTTTATTATTTTATATTTTATTTTTAAGCTATTTCTATTTTTTTCTCATACTTAACTTCTTCTTTCTTTGGAAGAGTAAGAGTTAAAACACCATTTTCAAAATTAGCAGAAATGTTTTCAATATCTATTCCTTTCACGCTAATATTAAAGCTTTGTTCATATTTTGAAACAACTTCTTCTTTGTCATCAGTTTTTGACATTCTCTTTCTCTCAGCATATATTGAAAGCATATTCTCTTTTATACCAATATCCAAATCCTCTTTTCTTACACCAGGCATATCCATTTCTATAGTATAGCTATTATCATTCTCCTCTATCTTGTAATCGCTATATTTAGAAACGCTATTTTCTTCATTATAAAAATTATCAAAATCATCTAATATAGAATGTAAAGCAGGTAAAAATATTCTTGACATAACAAAATCTCCTTTTTTCAATCAATAATAGTAAGTAGCATTTTTTATTTTTGCTACACTATATATTATGCAAGAATTATGCCAAATATTATTTAGCAAACTGTATATTTTTTATACGTTTATTATATATTTTTATCAAACTACTAAATACTAATTTTTATACATGTATTATTTATATACACAAATAAATACAACCTTGTAAACTTTTAATACTATAAATAAAACTCTTAAAAATAAATGTATCATAACTAATACAATAATTTTAAATATATTATATAATTACATAACAGTAAAATTAAGGAGTATAATTTATGCTCAAAGAGTTTAAAAATTTCATAATGCGTGGAAATGTAATAGATATGTCTATTGGTATTATAATAGGTTCTGCTTTTAGTAAAATAGTAAACTCATTCGTAGAAGATATTTTAATGCCTCCAATAGGCTTAATGCTTAGCGGTATAGATTTTTCTAATATATTTATAGTGATAAAAAAAGGAATAGAAAATCAAGGACCATACACTTCACTAGAGATAGCAAAAAATGCAGGTGCTGTTGTTATAAGTGTTGGAATGTTTTTTAATGCTATAATAAGTTTTATAATCACAGCTATTTCAATATTTATAATAATAAAAGCTACAAATAAAATACAAGAAAAAATGACGAAAGAAAAGAAAGAAGATAAAAAAGAAATTAAAGTGTGCCCCTACTGTTATTCTAATATAAATATTAAAGCTATAAAATGTCCAAATTGCACATCGGATTTAAATTAAAATATTTATTTCATAAGTGAAAAAATAAATATATAAAAATTATTTAAAATATTACTAAATACAGTATTGTAAAATATGTATAAAGTAATATAATATCTAAATATACCATAACAGAGTATTTTTTTAGGAGATTATACTATGAGAGATAAAACTTTTTTGATGATACCTGGACCTACACCAGTACCAGAATCTGCCTTAATAGAAATGGCAAAACACCCTATGGCACATAGAAGCAAAGAATTTTCAAATATATTAAAAGAAGTTTATGAAGATTTAAAATATGTGTTTCAAACTAAGAATGATGTATTTTTGTTCACAGCAAGTGGCACTGGGGCAATGTGTGCTGCATTAGAAAATATTGTTAATGAGGGCGATAAGGTATTATGTTTAGTAATTGGAAACTTTGGAGCAAGATGGGCAAAAATTGCAGAAAGCAGAGGAGCAGAAGTTATAAAACTAGAAGTACCTCTTGGTGAAGTAATTAAACCTCAAATGCTTGAAGAAGCTTTAAATAAAAACAAAGACATAAAAATAGTAACACTCACTCATAGTGAAACTTCAACAGGTGCTGCTAATGATGTAAAAACATTATGTTCTATAATAAAAAAACATGGAGCATTATCTGTAGTTGATGGTATAACAAGTTTATGTGCTATGGAGTTTAAAACTGATGAATGGAATATTGATGTTGCATTGTCAGGCTCTCAAAAGGGATTTATGATAGCTCCAGGGCTTTCATTTTTAACTGCAAGCGAAGAAGCTTTTAAAATGCATGAACAATGTAAATATCCTAGTTTTTATTTTAATTGGAAAGAGCATAAAAAATCTTTAGCTAAAGATACTACACCTTTTACTCCTGCAGTAAGCCTTATAAGCTCACTTCATATATCTTTAAAAATGATTAAAGAAGAAGGAATTGAAAATGTTAATAAAAGACATAAAAAACTTTCTCTTGCTTTAAGAGCTGCCATAAAAACTATAGGCTTAAAACTTTTTGTAGAAGATGATAATAATGCAAGCTATGCAATCACTTCAATACTTCCGCCAGAAGGAATCACTGTTCCAGATATAAGAAAAACTTTGAAAGATGATTATGATATTATTGTAGCTAATGGACAGGGAAGTTTAGAAAACAAAATATTTAGAATAGGTACTTTAGGATTTGTATGCGAGAGAGATTTAATAATGGCTGTTGGTGCTTTGGAAGCGAGTCTAATTAAATTAGGATATAAATTTGAAGTTGGAAGCGGAGTTAAAAAATTAATAGAAGAGCTAAATAAATAATATTTTTATAATTCTTATATAACAAGAGTGTGGCAGTATGCACTCAAAATAATAAACAAGAACTAAAAAATTATTATTAAAAAAATAATACTAAAAAAATATAACACACTTAAATTAGATTAATTAAATGGAGATTACACAATGAAAGTTTTGATAACTGATAAGATAAATGAATGCGTTAAGGATATAATATCAGATGTTTCTGAAGTAGTATTTCTTCCAACTATGAGCGAAGATGAACTTGCTAACATTATATACGAATATGATGCTTTAATGGTGAGAAGTCAGACAAAAGTTACAAGAAAAATAATAGAAGCTGGAAAAAACTTAAAAATTATAGGACGTGCTGGAGTTGGTGTTGACAATATAGATGTTGAAGCTGCTACAGAAAAAGGAATAATAGTAGTAAACTCTCCAGATGGAAACACTATTGCGGCATCAGAGCATACTATTGCTTTAATGCTTGCCATATCAAGAAATATAGTTCCTGCTGTAGTTTCTACAAAAGAAGCTAAATGGAACAGAGATAAGTTTACAGGAAATGAACTTTTTGGAAAGACTTTAGGTGTTATGGGTTTTGGAAGAATAGGAAGAAAGGTTGTTCATATTGCTCTTTCTATTGGAATGAAAGTTATAGTATACGACCCATTTGCTACAGAAGAAATTGTACAAAAAGTTGGAGCCGTATACGAAACTTCTTTAGATGACTTTTTATCTAAACTTGATTATTTATCTCTTCATATACCAAAAACTCCAGAAACAAATAATATTATAAACAAAGATAATTTATCCAAGATGAAAAAAAATGCTATCATTATAAATTGTTCAAGAGGAGGACTTGTTAATGAAGAAGATTTAAAACAGGCATTAGAAAACGGCACTATAGCAGCTGCTGCAGTTGATGTTTTTGTTAATGAACCAAAGATAGAAACTTGCCCATTAGTTGAATATAAAAATGACAATTTAATACTTACTCCTCATCTTGGTGCTAGTACAAAAGAGGCTCAAATTAATGTTGCCTTAGATGTTGCTAAACAAATAAAACAAGTATTATCTGGAGGATATACTGAATCTGCTGTTAATATACCTTCACTTAATCCTGAAAAATTAGAGCCTGTAAAAGACTATATGAAGATAGCAGAAAATGCAGGTGAAATGATAATGCAAATATCAACAGGCAAAATTAAATCTTTTGAAATAACAGCACAGGGAGAGTTAATTAATTTAGATATTCAGCCTCTTGAAGTAGCAGTATTAAAAGGGGCATTATCTTCAATGCTTCAAGATGTAAACTATGTTAATGCTCCTTATCTTGCAAAGCAAAGAGGAATAGAAGTAAAAACAATAAAATCTGAAACTCCTTCTACATTTACAGGCATATTAAAAGTAAAACTAACTACAGACAAAGAAGTTAATAATGTATCTGTATCTCTAATAGCTAAAAATATCGCAAGAATAGTTAAGCTAAATGATTATGATGTTATAATAAAACCTCAGCCTCATATATTAATAGTACCGCATATAAACCAGCCTGCTATGATAGCAAAAGTTGCAACTGTATTATCAAGTGATGGAATAAATATTGGTTCTATGAATGTATCAGAAAACATAAAAGGAAGTAATATGTCTATAATGGCTATAAACGTTGACAGAGTGATAGATAACAATATGATAGAAAAAATATCAAAAATAGACGGAGTTCATCAACCAAAGTATGTTAAACTTACTTCAGGATATACACTATAAGGATAAATATAAATGAAATTAGCAGTTTTTGATTTTGACTCCACTTTGATGGACGGTGAAACTCTAGACATTATTGCAAGAGAAACTAATTTTGAAAAAGAGATTTCTGAAATTACTGCAAAAGGAATGAGAGGCGAGATTGATTTTTTTGAAAGCTTAGAGATGAGGGTTGCTTTGCTTAAGGGAACAAAATTAGAAACTGTTAATGAAATTTGTAATAGCCTTCCTGTAATGAATGGAGCAAAAGAAACTATTCAAGAGCTTCACAAAAAAGGCTATAAATGTGTATGTTTTTCTGGAGGATTTAAAAATGCAACTACCCTATTTGTAGAAAAACTTAATTTAGATGGAGAGTTTGCAAATATCTTTCATACAAAAAATAATATACTTACAGGAAAAGTTGGTGGCGAGATGATGTTTTCAAACAGCAAGGGAGATATGCTTGTAAGATTACAAAAGCTTCTTAATGTTTCCTATGATGATACTTTGGTTGTGGGTGATGGTGCTAATGATTTAAGCATGTTTAAATATGCTAAAAAAAAGGCAGCATTTTGTGCTAAAGAAGTTTTAAAAAAGGAAGCAAATATTATAATAGAGAAAAAAGATTTAACCCTTATATTAGATAAAGTTTAAATATATTTTCAAAGTTTTTATAAAATATTTAAACAACTATATTTTATTATATTTTTATTCAACTTTTTCCCGCAGCAAAAAGTTGAATAAAGTGCAAACACTACAACTTTATATTTTTACAATATATCTTTGATGTAATATAACATCTAAAATTAAACATATAGAAATACATTAAACAAAATAAATTATTATTGAATAAATTAGAAAATAAATATATACTCAGAAAAATTATTAAATAAAGGTAAAATATAAATGAAAAAAGCTAAGGCTATTTTGCTTCTTTCAGGCGGGCTTGACAGTATGCTTGTGGGAGCCATATTAAAAAGAGAAAATATTGATGTTCTTGCTGTAAGATTCGTTACTGGACTTGAATATCCTGTAATTAAAAATGAGCTTATGAATATACATTATGATGATCCTGCTAAAAAGGCTGCTGACTTTCTTAATATTCCAATAAGATTTGTTTCTTTGAAAGATAAATATATTGATATGTTTTTAAATCCAAAATATGGTTATGGAAGTTCTATTAATCCTTGTTTGGACTGCCATATACTTATGCTTAAAACTGCAAAAAAGATAATGGAAGAAGAGGGATTTGATTTTATTGCTACAGGAGAAGTTAAAGGGCAAAGACCTATGAGTCAAAAATCTCAAGACCTAATTAATTCCATAAGAGAAAGCGGACTTGATGGAAAACTTTTAAGACCATTATCTGCAAAGCTTCTTCCCATCACAATAGCAGAAAGTGAGGGGCTTATAAACAGAGAAAACCTTTATGATATATATGGACGAAGCAGACAAGTACAGATGGAGCTTGCTAAAGAGTTTGGTATAGATGATTATCCTATTCCTTCTGGCGGGTGCTGTTCTATAGTTGATAAAAGTTATGGAAGAAGATACGAGGAGCTAGTTTCTCACAATGGAAGAGAGATTATTAATATGGAGCTTATGCAGTATTTGGCTATAGGAAGGCATATAAGAATTGATAATAATGCTAAACTTATACTAGGCAGAAATGAAAATGAAAATGATGCATTAGAAAAAAGAGATAGAAAAAACGCTATTACATTTAGACCAAATTATAATAAAGGACCTTTTGGATATTTAGAGCTTTATGGTGAAGTTGATAATATAAAAGAAGCAGTATTAAAATCTGCAAACATAATGGGTTATTTCTCTAAAGAAGATAGTGAAACTTTGTCTATAACAGTTTCTTATGCTAATGATAAAAAAGAGATAATCGAGATAGATAATAAAAAATCTAAAGAGACACAATTTACACAGATATTATAATATGAATGAATATAATTCCAAAAAAAGATATTTAGGTGAGTTTTATACGCCTTTGATATTTGCTAAAAAATCTTTAGAGTATATTGATGATGTTATTTCTATAGCTGAATTTAAAAGCGGCAATTATAGAATATGGGATATGGCATGCGGAACGGGTAATTTAGAATATTATTTGGATAAAGAATTGTATAAATATTTGTATATGTCTACAATAGATGAAAATGATATTAATTATTGCAAGGAAAAGTTTAGAGGAGCTTGTTTGTTTCAATATGATTATTTGAATGATGATATAGTTGTTTCAGAAAATATTTTTAATTATCAAAAGCTTCCAAAAAAATTAATAAAAGACTTAAATAATAAAAACTTAAAATGGTTAATATTTATCAATCCTCCATATGCTACAAGTCAAGTTGCAGGTACAAATTCAAAAAGCAAAAAAAATGTAAGTATTAGCAAAATAAGAGATATTATGCACGCTGAAAAATTAGGTGAATCCTCAAGAGAGCTTTATGCACAGTTTATGTTTAGAATATACAGAGAGTTTTTAGATAGAGAAATTTATTTAGCAATATTTTCTAAAACAAATTATATAAAATCAAACAACAACGAAAAGTTTAGAAACAATGTTTGCAATTATAAGTTTATGAATGGTTTTATATTTTCTTCTTCTAATTTTGATAACACTTCAAAGACAACTCCTTTTCCTGTGAGTTTTATAATATGGAAAGTTTCAAAATTGTTTAATATAAAAAAAGAAAATATAGTGCTAGATATACTTGATGATGATGGAGAATTAAAAACTAAAAAAAATTATAGTGTAGTTTCTAGAGAAGAGCTATTAAATAAATGGATAAAAAGAACAAGAACAACATCATCGTTCGTGCCTCTATCATCTGCTATAGTTGTAAAAGAAAATGGTAAAGACATAAGAAATAAAATATGCGATGGTTTTATAGGTTCACTTATGAGCTGTGGAAGTGATTTACAAAAACAAAATCTCACAGCAATATTTTCTGCTCCTCAGGCTTCAGCAGGTTCTCTTTCTATTACAAAAGAAAATTTTGAAAAAGCTATGATTATACATGCTGTGAGAAGAACTGTAAAAGTTAATTGGCTTAATGGAAGTGACCAGTTTATCATACCAAAAAAAAGTTTTTCTGATGATTTTAAAAATGACTGTGTAGTGTGGAGTTTATTTTCTACTTCAAATCAAACCTCTGCTATGGATAATATTTATTATAATAATCAATATTACAAGATAATTAATCAATTTTATCCGTTTGATTATAAAGAAGTTTGTTGTAATAATGTTTTTTTTAGTTATGATAGAGAAAATAGATTTGTATGCTATTATTTAAAAAATATTTCTCTCACAAAAGAAGCAAAAGATTTAATTGATATTTCAAAAGAGCTTTATAAATATTTTTACAGTAATATAGAAAAAGTTAATACTGATAAATTCAAAATATCTCTTTGGGACACTGGTTTTTGGCAAATAAGAAAATCTCTTAAAGATGCTTTTCTTGCATTAGATATTCTAAAAGAAATAAAAATAAAAAGAAACATCTTAAGAGAAAATATTTTAAAAGAAATTGATAATTTTGTTTCTTAATTATTTACCCCAAACTCCACCAAACTTGAAACTTAAACCTATATAAAAATCATTGTCTACAGTATAATGACCATCTTCTTCATTATATGAAATTACACCAACTTGATTTCTATTTTCAAGCTCATAATATTGATAATTATTTTTATATACAGGGTCGTAAGTAAATGTATCTGAAATCATAATTTTAAAATCTTCTGTAACATTAAAAGTAAGTTTTAAAAATGCTCTATATTTAGGCTGAAAAATATCTTCACTGTTTGAATAAATATTATTATCATATACTCCAACATGTGTAGTGATATCTATAATCCATAACCTTCTAGCCTCAAAGAAAAGAAAACCGCTCATAGCATAATAAGGTTTATCTCCACTAAATGTTTGAATAGAAAAATCTGTATAATATCCTTCGTTATAATTATGAGTATTATTATTTTCATTGCCAGGAGAATATTCATTATCCCTTCTTATTCCATGTCTAAACCAAAATCCTTCTATACCAGCAGTAAATCTCCCATCTTTTCCATTTCTAAAATAGAAAAAAGCATTAATGCTATCTCCCCATTCTTTTATTGGTATAGAGCCTATTTCTGTAATTATTCCAGCCACACCTGTATTTATATAATCATTGCTGTATGATATTTTAGCCATTAATCCTTTAGATGAATTAGCATCAAGCCCCATTTCTCCATTAACCATACCAACTCCAATAAATACACCATAAAATGATGACTCTAACATAATACCTGTGTCGTATCTTGGTATAAGCTGACTTTCATAACCTATAGGCATATCTCTCGGTCCTGATAATACAGTTGCTTTGTTGCTGCTTACTGTGTGAAAATAAAATAGAGTAGGGAAGTATGATGTCATAGGTATATTTTTTGTGTATGGCTCTAATACTCCAGCCCTTATGCCAATATATTTAAAATTTACAAATAGGTTCATTTTAGAAAAGTCAAAAACAGGAGGCGACATATCTTTATAAAATCTTGCCTTGTGTGATAATGGTTCATAAAATCTAGCATTAATGTTTGCTTCAATAGATGCATATTTGTATTCTTTTATATAATGCAAATCGCCATAAAGAAGTACGCCCAATGTATCTTCATTTCCTGTTTGCTCTATTAAATCGCTCATTCTTCCGTATGCTGTCAATTCTAATGATGCACTTAGAACACCATATTTACCAGAGTTTGTATTTGTGGTTTGGTTATTAGTTGTTTGAGTGTATAATGTATTAAAAATATTAAAAATGATGATTACTAAAGACAAATATTTTTTCATAATATTACCCATTGTTTATTAATTCAGTCAATATAACATAAACAAATTAAAATATCAATTAAAATAATATATTGAATATTTATTCTTTTTTGATAATATATAAATATTAATTTTTAGGATATATTTATGAAAGCTTATGAAAGATTTATAAAATACACTACTTTTGACACTTCATCATCATCTGCTAATGAAAATAAAACACCAAGCTCTATTGGGCAGAGGGAGTTTGCTGAGTATTTATTAAAAGAGTTAAAAGATTTAGGGGTTAATAATTCTTATATTGATGATAAATCTTTTGTATATGCTGAAATTGCCGCAACTAAAGGAAAAGAAGATAAGCCAAAAATAGGTTTTATTGCACATTTGGATACTGTTGAAGATGTTAGCGGCAAAGATATAAAGGCTAATATAATAAAAAATTATGATGGAAAAGATATAGTTTTAAACAAAGAAAAAAACATAATATTTAGCGTTAAAGATTTTCCTAGTTTAAATAAATATAAAGGCTATGATTTAATAGTAACAGACGGAACAACACTTTTAGGTGCTGATGACAAGGCTGGTATTGCTGAAATTATGACTATGGTTGAAACTATAATGAAAGATAAGAGTATAGAACATGGTGAGATAAAAATAGCATTTACTCCAGATGAGGAAATAGGTTCTGGAATAGAGTATTTTAATGTTGAAGGGTTTGGTGCTGATTTTGCTTATACTATAGACGGAGGAGAACTAGGAGAAATAGAATACGAAAACTTTAATGCTGCTTCTTGTAATGTAATTGTTAATGGAGTTAATGTTCATCCTGGTTATGCTAAAAACAAAATGAAAAATGCAATATTACTTGCTATGGAATTTAATAATATGCTTCCTCAAAATGAAAAGCCTGAGTATACAGAAAATTATGAAGGGTTTTATCATCTATCATATATAGAAGGAAATGAAGAAAATGCTAAACTTGAATATATAATAAGAGATCATGATAGAGAAAAGTTTGAAAACAAAAAAAAGTTTATAAAAAGTATTTCTGAGTTTTTAAATAAAAAATATGGTAAAAACACATTTGAAATTAATATTAAAGACAGTTACTACAATATGAAAGAAAAAATACTTCCACATATGCATTTAATAGAAAATGCTAAGATGGCTTTTAATGAATGCGGTATAAAAGAAAAAATAGTTCCCATTAGAGGAGGCACTGATGGGGCTAGGTTATCATTTAGAAATCTTCCTTGTCCTAATTTATCTGCTGGAGGAGAGAATTTCCATAGCAGATTTGAATATATTCCTGTTCAATCTTTAGAGAAGATGACAGAGGTTTTATTAAAAATAATAGATATATATTCTAAATAAAATTTATATTAGAGTTTTTAATAATTTTTTTAATCCTTCATCTATAGTTGTAAAATTTATATTCATTAAATTAAGTAATTTTGTATTATCTAAGATACTATCATCTATATCACCATCTCTTTTATCTAAATAATTTATTTTGATATTTGATTTTGATATATTGATTATAGTATTTGCAAGATTATTTATATTTATAGAATTATTAGTTGAAATATTTAGAATCTCATTTGAAATATTTTTTTCTATAAAAAATAAAAATATTTTAGCTATATCTTCAACATATATAAAAT
>NZ_SRZM01000127.1 GCF_019402445.1 Brachyspira pilosicoli | reverse complement strand
ATTATTATTATTATTATTATTATCTTTTCTTTTAAATACGTAAATATCACCAAATTTTATGTCTTGTTTCAATAAAATCTCTTTTTCCTTAACAAGTTCAAGCATAGCAAGAAAGAATGTAACAAGCTGCCTTTTTGTAACACCATCTTTAAATAAAACTATAAATGGAAATACATCTTCTTCAGCTAATTTTATTCTTATCATATCAATAGCATTATCTATATGAAAATTAGACATACCAGAAAGCACAGCCAAATCTGTTTCAGGCACAAATTGCACCTTTGTAAAAGCATATACCAAATCATAAAGAGTAACATCTTTCCAAGCCATTTCATTATCTTCATTGTTGCTATTATTTTGAAAAAACTTAACTCTTTCTGTATCTTTTCTTTCGAATATAGAGTCCGAATATTCTTGAAGCCTGTCAAGTTCTTCAGATACCATTTTATATCTTTGAAACTCAAGCATCTGCTCTACTATTTCAAATTTAAGCCTATCTGTAAACTTATCATCGTCCATATCGTGCGGGAGTAACATTCTTGATTTGTATAAATGAAAATCTGAAGCTACTACCAAAAACTCGCCTGTAGAATCTAAATTTAATGCCGCTTGCTCTTTTAAGTATTCTATAAACTGGTCGATTATTTCTAATATTGAAACTTCGTATATATTTTTCTCGCTTCTTTTAAGCATATCAAATAGTATTGAAAGAGGACCTTCATAATCTATGCTTGATAGAGAAACTTTAAACTCATTATTAGATAATGATGCTGAATTAGAATCATTATTAGAGTTTTGTTCCTGAGGCTGAACATTTATATTTTCATTTATATTATTTTCCATGATTGATATAATATATAATAAAAATATAAAAATTCAAGCGTATTAATTATTCTACAGCACCATATTGCTTTAAATATTCTATTAGAGCATCTCCTTTTTTGTAGTTAGCTCTTATATATGCTATTATAGATTCTCCATTTTTATCTTTAGCATTAACATCTATTCCGTTTTTACATAATATTTCAATAGTAGGCATCATCTCTTCCCTTGTAGCAGCCGACATGAAAACCATCATCAAAGCATTATCTCCATCATTATTGACCGCATTAATATCTATTTCAGAGTCAATTAGAGTTTGAACAACATTGCTGTAGAGTTTGTATGAAGCCACATGCAAAGCATTTTCTCCATAGCTGTTTTTGGCATTAATATTTATTTTTGCCTTTATAAGCATTTTAGCAATATCGTTTCTTCCCTCTGAAGCAGCAAATATCAAAGCATTATATCCAACATTATCTACTATATTAACATCAGCATTATGTCGTATAAGAAGTTTTACTATATTAGGATACCCCTTATGCGAAGCAAGCATTAAACCAGTAAGTCCATCTTCTGTTGTAACATTTACATTTACCTTTCTATCTAACATAGTTATAACAGTTTCATATTTTCCGTTCTCACATGCTTTTAAAAATTTTACTTCATCGTCTGTTAAAGAATAAAGCTTATAAGAGAATAAAGCTAGTAAAATAAAAAAAATATTTTTCATAAATCCCCAAAAATTATATTGTTATAAATATTTGTTTTAAGCTTGAGCGTTTAAAGCTCCGCCTGTTACTTTTGCCGCCACATTGATAGTTGTAGTTTTCTCTGTAAGGTCGGTTGTAACTGTAACTTCTACACCGCCTATGCTTTGCACATATTTATTGGTATTACTAGTTGAT
Organism: Brachyspira pilosicoli; assembly: GCF_019402445.1. GTDB lineage: Bacteria > Spirochaetota > Brachyspiria > Brachyspirales > Brachyspiraceae > Brachyspira > Brachyspira pilosicoli_B. The sequence continues at coordinate 5,548 of NZ_SRZM01000127.1, read as the reverse complement.
GATATACCTGTAATCATTATTCTACCCCTAAAATAAATTTGTAATAATGATTTATTGTATTATATACTAATAATAAAAACAATACTAAAAAAATTATGTAATATCATTATTTTATAATTATTAATTTATTTTTTTGCAAGTATTATCTATTATTTTTTTATACGGCATTAATATATATTGATTCATTTTGCCACGCATCTTCTTTTGTACGCTTGGAATAGACATTAAATATCCTGCTAATTTCATCTGAAGCATTCTTCCTCTTTGTTTTTGAGGAAAATCATATATATTATGTTTTTTATAATATTTATGGTCAGCTTTCATTATTCCTTGCATAATATATATTAAATCTCTAAATATTTTCATTCCTCCTACGCCGTAAAAGTTTTTTGGTCGGGAGCATTTATTTAGTATAGCATAATTCATAGTTTGAGAGAGTTTTTTTAATTCTTCTAAAGTGTTTTCTTTATTGTCATTGGCAACATAAGTTAAAAAATTTCCTCCAACTTCGCATCTGGCTTCAATTAGTGTTTGTAAATTGTATTCTCTCTCATAATCACCCGCTACAATATATCCAACAGGCATACCTTCAGTAACCATTCTATGTCCATTACAAAATTGCCTATCTTCATAAATCTTAAAACTAGAATGTGTATAATGATTTTCTATAGTAAAAGCATAAATAATAGCATTAGCCTTTTGTATCTCTCTTCTTAGAAACTCATCAAATCCATCTTTATAAACACATTTACCCGTAATAGCACAGCCGAAACAACCCATACATCCGCCATGAAATTTATACTCTCTAATGTTTATCTCTCTTGTGCTGTAATTAAACGTAGCTTTAAAATCTTCTATCATATTTCTTAAATTAGTGTCATCTTTAGCACAGTTTGTAACTATAACAACATCTTTATTTTCATCTTTAATAGATGTTGTTTCAACTTGTCTTTTATAAATATTAATATTGTTTTTTTCTTTATTATTATTATTATTATTATTATTAGAGTTTATATTGTTTTGAGCAGAAAATATTAAATAATTAAAAAAATCTATAGCCTCTTCTTGACCTTTCTTTGTAAGCAAGTCGTCCATATCAGCAGAAAAGCCTCTTATATATTTAAGATTCAAATCCAAACAATTTTCTTCTACAAACTTATGAGCTGTTGTATCATAAAAGTGTTTTGATGTTGATACTTGTGTAGCATATTTTTGAGATAGATCAATATTCTTTTCTTTTAATAATTCTATAAACCTATGCAGTTGATATGGCACTAAAAAAGTATAAACAGGGTAGGCAAATATTATAATATCTGCTTTGTTTATTTCTTTTTCTACTTCATTAAAGTTCTTTTCGTAGTATCTTACTTTTTGAGCAGCATTTAAATAAGAAAAATTATGATTTGTAAAAGCTTTCTCTAAAAAAAGCAATGTTTGTAAAGTAATACTGCCATTTCCTTTGGGGCTTCCATTTATAACTAAAATATTCACTTATAATACTCCATATTTTTTATAGAGTATTATATTTTATTGAGTGAAAATTACAATATTAGTATCTCCATATACCCCAAATGTCTAATCCAGCACCAAAGGCATTATTAATTTCAAAATCTCTGTCTTTACGCATTAAGCCCTGACCATCAGCATATGCAGTAAGACCGAATGTAAGATTTTCTATTAGAGTAACTTGCAATTCTCCCTCTATACCATAATAGAGTTTGTATAATCCTGTAGTTTTATAAATATTACCCTCAAACATAAGTCTTGGCATTATATAATAATATAAAGCTCCGAGTTTAGATTCAAATTTAGCAGGAAGCATTATATAAAAACGCATACTGTCTGTAGCACGCTCTCCGTCTTCATTATATAAATAATTAAATAGCATATCTTCAGCATAAGCAGCATCAATAGTAGCCCATCTACTCTTTATACCATAATAGAAAGCAAGTTTTATAGGCAAACTTATCTGTACAGGAGCACTGTCAAATCTTGAAAGCATAACTGTACCATATAAACTACCTCCTATCACCATAGGAGCAACGGAAGTATCTGTTATATTATTTGTAATTGAAGATAATTGTATTCCATAATGTAGTGATATAGTGAACTCATCTAATAAGCCTCCTCTAAATAAAAATGTAAATTTAGGAGTTGTGCTTATAGCTAATTTAGCACCATAACGACTTCCATCAGCAACACCAAAAGATACAGGAACTGATAATCTGTATTTATCTGTTGCAAATCCAAAAGATGCTGAGTGTGTTGATATTATAGGAGCATTTTTTTCATTTAAATTATTGTATAAATTAAATTGATAACCTATGCCGAATATTCCATAGCTTAAACCAATAAAGCCTTTAGGAGCTATTGCAAAGTTTTGTTCTCCTTGAGAGTTTGTGATTGTGTTGTCAAACATATATCTTAAATCTAATATAGAAACACCAAGTTTAAAAGGTGTATTATGATTCATAAGTGGAGAAAAGTTATAAATAGTGCTTATTCTATCGCTTCCAGCCCTTGTAGAGTTTACTCCGTCTATAAGGTTATGCATATTATCTTTGTCTAACATATCGTCTATTGCAAATACATTAATACTAAAAATAAATAATAGTGCTATAATAACTTTTTTCATCTTTTACCCGCTCTTTCATTTTAAAATATATAGTAGTTTATAATATAAGATTTTTTTTTTCAAGCCTATGAGATAATTTTATTTTTTTAGTTATTTATTAAAAAATGATAAAATTATAATTGATTTTTTGTTATTTAAATAATAAAATCTATATTTAATAATAAAAATTATAAGCCTTATCGGAGTAAAGCTATTATGAGAAAAGTAATTGATTTTAACACTAATTGGAAGTTTTCAGAAAATTGGAATGATGATATAAAAAATACCATTCTAAAATCAACAACCGTAACTTTGCCTCATACTGTAAAAGAAATACCTCTTCATTATTTTGATGAGTCTGATACTTGGCTTGTTGCTGGATATCAAAATATATTTAATTATAATAAAAAAGATTTTGCAAATAAAAGAGTTTTAATTAACTTTGAAGGAGTAATGGCTGCTGCAGAAGTATTTGTAAATGCTAAGAGCTTTGGGGAACATAAAGGTGGGTATTTACCTTTTATTTATGACATTACAGATTCTTTAGTTGATGGAGAAAATATTATAGCAGTTAAAGTTGACAGCACAGAGAGAAAAGATATTCCTCCTTTTGGAAATGAAATAGATTATTTATGCTACGGTGGTATATATAGAGAAGTACAAATTATTGTAGTTGATGAAGTATCTATTGAAAATATTATGATTGTTGGCGATGCTAATCAAAATATAACTGGAAAAGTGAGAATAAGAAACAGCAAAAAAGAAGACAAAAAAGAAACTTTATTTATTAATCTCTACAATAGAGCGTATCATATATGCGAAATAAAAAAAGAAATTAGTCTAAAGAAAGATGAATTATTTACTGATATAAATATAAAAGAATATATTGATACAGACAGAATAGAGCTTTGGGATATTGATAATCCAAGACTTTACAGACTTGAGGCTTCACTTTCTAATGAAGATGCTGTTAGTGTAAAGATAGGCTTTAGAGATGTTGAGTTTAGAGATAACGGATTCTTTTTGAATGGTGAAAAAATAAAATTAAGAGGATTAAACAGACATCAGAGTTTTCCTTATGTTGGTTATGCTATGCCTGAGAGAATGCAGAAAAAAGATGCTGATATACTAAAGTTTGATTTGGGGCTTAATATAGTTCGTTCATCTCATTATCCTGCTTCAAGACATTTTTTAGATAGATGTGATGAAATAGGCTTAATGGTTTTTGAAGAGATACCAGGCTGGCAGCATATAGGAGATAAGAATTGGCAGAATGTTTCTATAGAAAATGTAAAAGATATGATAGAGAGAGATTTTCATCATGCTTCTATAATTATATGGGGAGTGAGAATTAATGAGAGTCAGGATAATCATAGCTTCTACAAAGAAACTAATAAAGTAGCTCACAAGTTAGATAAAACAAGACAAACAGGCGGAGTTAGATATATAATGGGAAGTGAGCTTTTAGAAGATGTGTATACTATGAATGACTTTAATTGCGATGGAGTTAATGACCCTATAAGAGCTCAAAAGTTTGTTACAAAATTAGATAAAAATGTACCTTATATGATAACAGAATATAATGGACATATGTTCCCTACAAAGATGCAAGACTCTGAAGAGCGTTTGATAGAGCATACTAAAAGACATTTTGATGTTATTAATGCTGTTGCTATAGATGACAGTATATCTGGTTCTACTGGTTGGTGTGCTTTTGATTATCATACTCATTATGATTTTGGTTCGGGTGATAGAATATGCTATCATGGTGTTTGCGATATGTTTAGAAATAAAAAATTGGCTGCAAGCGTATACTCTTCACAGATGAACAAAAAAGATTGTGTTGTATTAGAGCCTATTACTATATATGCAAGAGGGGAGAGAGCTATAGGCGGAATATCTCCTTTAATGGTTGCTACAAATTGTGATTATGTGGAGTTTTATTATAAGAATGAGTTACTAGCAAAAGAATATCCTGCTACTGGAAAATATCAAGGTTTAAAGCATGCTCCTGTTATTATACAAATGGATAGAAATATTCCTGGTGTTAGTGCCATGAATTGGGAAGATGCTAAGGTTGTGGGATATATTGACGGAAATGCTGTAATAGAGAAACATTTCTTAAAAAATCCTACTTTCAAAGAGTTGGAAGTAATTGCTGATGATAAAGAAATTAATGCTGTAAGCAATGGTTCTGCTTGGGACGCTACAAGAATAACAGTAAAGGCTATTGACTCTATAGGAAACAGACTTCCATATATTAACGAAGCTATAAAGATAGAAGTTAAAGGTTCTGGTTCTTTAATAGGAAATGATAACCCTGTACTTGAGGGCGGATATTACTCTTTCTGGGTAAAATCTAATAACAAAAAAGGCTTTATAGCAGTAACTGTTTCAAACAGCAGGGTAAAAGCTAAAACTATAGAAATTAAAGTAAAATAAATAAATATTTTTCACATTTTGGAGTTTATTATTATGACTTTGAATTTTACTAAAATGCATGGCATAGGCAATGATTATATATATATAGATTGTTTTAAAGAAAGTTTTACAGTTGAAGATGCCAAAAAATATTCTCCAATTTTAAGTCATAGACATTATTCTATTGGTGCTGATGGTATTGTTTTAATAATGCCTAGTAAAATAGCTGATGTAACTATGAGAATGTTTAATTATGACGGTTCTGAGTCTGAAATGTGCGGAAATGGCATAAGATGTGTGGCAAAATATGCTTATGATAATAATATATCAAAAAATAACCCAATGAAAATAGAAACATTAAGGGGAGTTTTGGAAGCTAATTTATTTATAAAAAATGATGAGGTTGATAGCGTTGAGATAAATATGGACTCTCCTATACTTGAAGGATTAAAAATACCAACTACTATAGATAAAACTCCGATAATAGATGAGCCTATTACTTTTAATGGAAAA
>NZ_SRZM01000126.1 GCF_019402445.1 Brachyspira pilosicoli | reverse complement strand
ATAGAGATGTATGAAGAAACTAAAACTCCTATTATATATGGTAAAAGAATATCAAGAGAAGGTGAAACGTTTTTTAAAAAAATAACAGCAGCTATGTTTTATAGATTTATTAATTTACTTTCTGAAGTTAAATTTCCTGTTGATACTGGAGATTTTAGATTAATAGATAAAAAAGTTATAGAGGCGTATAAACAATTTTCTGAAAATCCTAAGTATATTAGAGGTTTGATTAGTTGGACTGGATTTGAGCAAAAACCTTTTGAATATAAAAGAGATGCTAGAATTGCCGGAGAAACTAAATATACATTAAAGAAAATGTTAAGATTAGCCACTACAGGTATACTATCATTTTCTACAAGACCATTAAGAATATCATTGTATTTAGGTTTAATTTCTATATTTATTGCTATAGTTTTTTCTTTAAGGGTGTTTTATTTGTATTTATTTAATCCTAGTGTTTTAGTTAAAGGTTGGGCTTCTACAATAATAGTAGTTCTTTTTATGGGTGGAGCTCAATTAATTTCTTTGTCTGTAATAAGTGAATATTTAGCAAATATGTTTAATGAATCTAAGAAAAGACCAGAGTATGTTGTAAAAACAAAAATATTATAATATTTTAAATTTCGCAAACAGGACTTTGTCTTACTCTAATTTTCATTGCAGAGCCTTTACCGAATATATTATCCATAAAGTCAGTGTATTCTTTTACTTTATCTAATGGTATTAAAGCTTGAATAGTGCCGGCAAAACCTCCGCCATGCACCCTTACAGCACCATCATTTTGTAGAAAATCTTTTGTCATAGCAATAGCTAAAGCAACTCCCATATTTTTAGTGCTTGTGATGGAATAACAGTTTTGAAGATACATGAAACTAGAAAGACCAGATTCATTCATAAGATTAATATATTTTTTTATGTTGTTTTCTTTGAGTGAGTTTATCTGCTCTACTACTCTTTCATTTTCTGTAATAAAGTGATAAGCTCTTAAAAATGCTCTGTCTCCAATCTCTTTTCTTATGTTTGAAGCATTTTCTAATAATTGTTGCTTTGTAATATCACGGCATACTTCTTTAGAGAAATATCTTGCAACTAAATTCATCTCTTCTCTTATAGCGGCATATTCATTAGTAAGCGAACTATGATCCCCCTTAGCATCTACTATCATAAGAGCATATCCAACCTTTTCAAAATCATATTCCACTTTATCTAATTTAGGATTATTGTTATCTTTGAAATCTATAGCCATAATACCGCCAATAGAACATCCCATCTGATCCATAAGCCCGCAAGGTTTTCCAAAATATTTGTTTTCAGCAAACTGTCCAATTTTAGCAATATCTACTTTTGATATTTTATCTTCATTATAAAGAGCATTAATTATCTCTCCAACCAAAGATTCAAAACTGGCAGAAGAACTAAGTCCGCTTCCTATTAAAACTTTATTTGTAATAGAAGCGGTAAAACCTCCCAATTTGTATCCCTTTTCTTTTATCCCAGCACATACCCCTCTAATTAAAGCACTAGATTTGCCATATTCATTTTTATTTATATTTAATTCATTTATATTTATGTAGTTTGGATTATCAGAATAGTCTGTGTAAATAACTATTTTTTCATCGTTTCTTTTTGATACCACAGCTAATTTATCTAAATTAATAGAAGCAGTCAATACACATCCGTTATTATGGTCAGTATGGTTTCCTGATAATTCTGTTCTTCCTGAAGCACTAAATATATGTATATCTTGACTATTATCTATATTTTTAAAATGATTTAATGCTGAAGTTAATCTTATATAAGCTTCTTTAATGGTGTTATTATCAGCACCATATATATTAGAAAATTGCTCATCAAGTTTGTTGTTTTTTAATAGTTCTTCTAATTGTGATATCTTATACATAAATTAATCCTCAAAAAATTTTATACTTATATAATAATATTTTTTTTATCAAAAATCAAATTGATATTTAATAAAAAAAAGTTCATTATCTTGTTTATTAATGAAATTATTATATAATAATAGAGGAGTAAATTATGAATAGAGATGAAATTATTATATGCAAAAATGAAAGCGATATAGTTGATGCTATTATGCAAGATGAAGATATTATATATATAGAGTCTTCTTTAGGAAAAAAAATATCTAATATCAAAAACACAGGTAAAATAGCTTGGGGTTTACTTATCGGAGGAGTTGTAGTTGCAGTAACAGCAATTATATCTTCCAAAACTTTAAGTAAAGGAAAAAGTGTATTAGTTTCATCATTAGCTACAATTCCTTCTTTGGGTGTGGCAATAGCATATATTGGTTTTCCTTCAACAATCTCTCTTTTACAGATTATGATAGATTCTTATAAAAAAAATGATGGTATTAGTGGTGCCAAAGATATAGTTTTAGCTTTAAGAAATAATTATTATATTGCTGAGTTTGATAGAGAAAAAATGACTCTAAAAAAAGTTTCTAACACTGAAGAAGTAAAAGAAGTAAAAATATCAGAAATAAAAAGTTAATTGTTTATAGGTAATTTATCTATACTTTCTATTTTCCATTTAGAAGATTCGTATATTAGTTTTATGTAGTAATAAGTAGGACTTAATTTTGTATTTCTTATAATATAGCTTCCTCTGTCATTTTGATTAGCATCAGCTGTTATGTAGTTTATTGTAGCAGAGTATTCTCCGTCATTTAATGATAGCATATTTTTAATAGAGTCATTATTTTTTAATATTATATTTTCTATATTGTTTATATTTTCTATATTAGAGTTTTTTTCTAACCATTTTATGTTTTCATTTATTATTTCATTTTTCATTTCTGTATAAAAAGAAAATAAACTTTCTTTTTTAATAGTATTAACATCATCAAGACAAGATACAGTAAATAAGCTTATTATTATTAAAATGATTTTTTTCATTTGTTATCCTTAAAAATATATTATTTTTTAATTAAAAAAGTTTATAGTTAAAATATTCCATTTATCATTTAAATATATTCCAACAATTTCAATAGAGTTTTTAGAGATTTTATTAAAAGAAGGATATTCTATCTGTGCTATTTTTATATCATCATATTCTCTATAAGTTATAGCTACATCATAATACCCGCCGTCTTTAGGCAAATAATTACAAAGAGCCTCTTCATCATCTGAAAATATTCTCTGATATATAGAAGCTCTATTTTTTATAGATTCTATAATATCTGCAGTTGTAAGTTCATATAATACATACATCTCATTTATTTTTTTTACAGTGTTTTCATCTAGATTAGTAACAATGTTTGATGTAAACTCTAAAGTATCTTTTGCAGATATTAATGTTGATATATACTTTTCAAACATATAAGCACCATATTCTGAATCTGCTTTATATTCTTTTTTGCAAGATGCTAGTACAAAAATAGTTATTATAATAAGTAAAAATTTTTTATTCATTTTAATATAATCCTTTTAATTTTATTGTTGTATATTGAACTAAAAAATCTGCTATATCATAAAGCGATATTATAAAATGAACAGCATTGTTTTCTATAGCACTTTTTGGCATACCAAATATAGTACTTGTAGTTTTATTTTGTGCTATGGTGAGATTTTTGTTATTATATAAATTAATCATTCCTTTAGTGCCATCATTACCCATACCTGTCATTATTACAGCTATTGCCTGGTCTTTTAAATTATCATTAATTGTATTAAATAAATGATTAACTGACGGTATATAGGGTAAATCTAGTTTTAAATCCGGTCTTAATTTTATTTTTATATTATCATTATCTAAATATATACCCATATTGTTTTCACCTGGGCAAATATATGCAAAGCCCGCTTTAACTTCCTCATTATCTTCTGCTTCTTTAACTGTAATCTGTGATACATCGTTTAAACCTTTTGCTAATGAAAATGAAAAATCTTTTGGTATATGCTGTGCTATTAATATTGGAATTGGGAAGTTTTTTGGTATAGATGGAATTAAACTCCTTAATGCTTTAGGACCGCCTGTTGATATTCCTATTGCTATGAGTTTTGGATTTTTAAAATCAGAATAGTTTATTTTTTTTATTACATCACTTACTCTATTTATATTATATGGAAAAGTATTTATTGTATTTTTAGGGATAACAGCATTTCTAAATAAATTATTTTTTATGTTTTCATCTATTTTTGTTTTATTTATTTTTATTTCTTCTTCTTTTTTAATATTTTTATTTATTATAATATTTGATATTTCATTTTCTATATATTCTGTTTTAGCATTCTTATTTATTATTTTAAATGCTCCCAGATTAAGTATTCTGCTATTTAAATCATCATTTTTATCTGTAGTTGATAATACTATTATTTTAGTATTGATATTATCTTTTTTTAATTGCTTAAGAAGTTCAGAAGCACTCATCATTGGCAGATTAAATTCTACAAATGCAAAATCTATTTTTTTATTTATCATAGTTTTGTATGCATCTATGCCATTATTTACAATATTATCTATCTTTACAGCAGGATTTTTCAGAAGTATTTTTTTTATATTATCAGAGATTTCGTTAGAATCTTCTGCTATTAATATATTGATAAATAATCCCATAATACACCAAAATTATTTATTATTTTTTTCATCTTCCTCTATAATTTCGTTTAAAGTATTAAATATTTCTGAAGTACTTTGGTCAAATATGCTTTGAGTATTTTCTTCTTTTTTATTTATATCATAAATATGTTTTTCATTGTCTGTATATTTAATATCTTTTTTATTGTTTTTTAATTTAGTTTTTTTAATTTGGTTGTATATTTTATCTTTTACTTTTTTATAAATATTTTTGATAACATTGCTTAATTTTATGATGAATAAAGCAACTATTCCAATAAAACATAATATTACAAACCATTCACCAAATCTAGTGTATATTGTAATCTTGTCATTTAAAGCTACATTAGCAATCATATAATCAGGTTTCCAGAAAGGAAGAGTAGATATTACTTTTCCGCTACTTGATATATGTCCAGTTACACCAGAGTTTCCATTATGTACTATATCTCTTCTATTTTCTATTGCTCTAAACACAGACATATAAAAATGCTGAAGTAAAGAGTTATCACTGTAAGACCAAGCATCTTCTGTGATAACTGCTATAGTTTGAGCTCCGTCATATGCAAACTGTCTTACAAAATCTCCGAAAGCACTTTCATAGCATATTATACCAGAAAATCTGTAGCCATTTGGATGTTCAAATACTGAGATTTTATCGCCTATTTCCCATCTGCTAGCTCCTGCTTTATCAAATTGTTCATATATAAGAGCTATGATGTTTTTAAATGGGAAAGTGTTTAGAAGAAACTTATTATTTTGAAAAGGATAAGCTTCTCCTCCTGGAACAAGTTTTATTTTTTTGTAGCTGTCAATAATGTTTCCTTGTTCATTTATAAACTCTATTCCATTATAATATTTATAAGGATTATATGCATTTTCATTTGTATTTTCTTCTATAATTGTTGTGCCTAATAAATGATGAGTTTGAGTATTTTTTATTGTATTATATAAAAGATATGTATTAAAAATTGCAGGGTATGTTGAGTTTGAAGCCATACCGTATTGAAACATTTCTCCATAACGAGATAGATAATAATTGTATGAATCCATTGTTACAGATTCTGGGTATACTATTAAAGAAGGCTTTGATAATGCTGCATCTGTTGCCAATTTGCATATTCTCTTTACTGATATAGTGCTATTTTGAGTGTATCCGTCTGGTTTCTCTTCACTTTGGAATTTTTCTGATTTTAATAAAAACCTTTCAGCAAGTCCTTGTATACCTGGTGAGTTTCTTTTATAAGGCTCTCCTGTATATATGCTGTTCCAAGGAATATTAGGGTCAAAAGATTTTTGTATAAGAGCCATTTTGGTTTTAGGCATAGAAACTCTTTTTGCCTCTATATAATTTACTTTTATTAAACCATATATCAAAACAATGAAAAATACTGCTACAGTTGCTATAGCTGGCAGAAAAACTTTTTTGTCTGATATTTTTTTGTTATTTTTTATGCTTTCAGATTTTTCTACATATAATATTAAATAATGAGTAATAATAGCATTAGATAAATAAATTAAAAAGCTTATGCCAAGCACACCTATAGTATCTGCTATTTGTATGAATGGAATGAAGTTCCACTGAGAATAACCTATAATACCCCAAGGAAAACCTAAATATCCAACATTTCTCATATATTCCATAACAGTAAACACTGCAGGCACTATTAAAAATCTTATATTAGGAAAAGTTTTTGAAAGATAACCGCTTATTATCATAGCAGGGAAATAAAACAGCAAAGTAAGCAAAAATAATATTGTAAATAAAGCTAAAAAAGAAACAGTAGCCTCTGTTTCTTTAAGCATAAAAGCTGCCACCCATACAAGCAAATAACCAAAAAATACTATTACAAATAAAAAAGATGATAATACATAATATCTAATTTTATCAGCTTTATATATAATAATATTTAGTGGAAATAGAGCTATAAATGCCATAGGGAAGAAATTAAGCGGGGGAAAAGCCAAAGTTAAAAGCATAGCTGCAGAAATGCTTAATATAATTATTCCAGAAGTATACGAATTGCTTTTAGTAGTCACTTTTATAATTTCCTAATTTTTTTTGTATATATTATATTGTATAATATCAAAAATATCAAAATATTTAATAGATTAATATTTACCATTTTAAAACGAATTCAGTATAAAGTTCTCCATCTTTAATAGATTTAGTTATCTCTAAAGAAGATTTAACGTGCGTAATAGAACCCAATAGTAAAGAAGACCAAGCCATTAAAGATAGCTCCAATATTTCAGGGTTTCCTGTAAAGTTTTTCATATGAGCTACTAATAGTCTTTTTCTGCTTTTAATAACTTCAATTCTAACAGGGTCATGTATCTCTTTAAATATTACCTCAGCCACATAACGTAAAATATAATATCTAGGCACGAATAATAATATTATATTAAAGTATTTAGGTATAAGTCTACTATAGTGATATTCAGCAATATCTCTTATACCGGCATTATCCCCATCATAAAACAAATCACATACAAGTTTGTGAGGGTTATGGAAACCAGCCATAAAAGGATACCATTCTTTTATAGATATATCGTTTTTAAATATTAGTGAAGAAGCAGGTTCCATAGCAGTAAGCCATTTTTGATAACCATCTTCTCCAAATTTCTCTCTTACAAAATCTTTTAATATTATTAAAGATATTCCTCTTACCCTTTGTGTTGTAGTTGCTGAAGAGGATTTTGTATTTATAGTATATTTAGATATTTCGTCATTTAAATCTGTTAATATTTTATTATTATCATTTGCAAATCTAGTCATTGTGTTTGCATAAGTAGAAAGCTCATTAGAGTTAGAATATATTTTATCAATATTTTCGTATATAGCATTTGATGTAGTTCTAAGCTTAGCCATAGATTTAGAAGCACTAACAGATAAAGTATTTAAAGTATTAATATTATTTTTTATATCTCCTAATTTGCTTGCCACATTGATATATTGTTTTTTAATATTATCACTTGAACTAGATATTGTAGTAATTGAATTAACTATTTCATTAATAGCTTTTAATTGTTCAACAGAAGAGTTGTGTACGCTTCCCATTATCTCTGTAACTTCTTGTACATCTCTAGCCAACATATCAAATTGTGCAGTAGACTCTGTTAAATCATTACTTGTTACTATTATTTTTTCTTCTATTGTTTGTAATACTTTATTAGCATTATCAGCTTGTTCGTTTGAAACTTCTGATAATTTTCTTATCTCTTCAGCAACTACAGCAAAACCAGAACTATATTTACCAGCATGAGCTGCCTCGATAGCTGCATTCATAGCAAGTAAGTTTGTTTGATGTGCTATGTTTCTTATTGAACTTACGAAATTCGATATAAAACCTAAAGCATTTCTTAAATCACTTGTGGCTGTTGATGTAGCTTGCATTTTCTCTTTACTTTTCATTGAAGCTATATGTAATTCTTTTGCCTTATTAGAAGCATTAAATATTATATTATCTATACCTTCTATAGTTTTAGACATTTGTTCTACAGATACAGATATTTGATCTATGCTGTCGCCCTCTTTTATTATTTTTTCTTGAAGTTCTTTAGTATCTCTATCTATTTCATCTATATTATTAGAGTTAATATCTATGTATTCCAAAATATTTTTATTACTGTTTTCTACTATTTCTAAGTTATTTAATTCTTCGTTAATGTTAGTTTTAATATTTTCTATTGAATCATTTATATTATTTATTATATCAGCATTTGAAGATATTTGGTTTGTAAATCTATCACTTTGTTTTTTAGATATAGATATTATTTTTTTGATACTTGCTATAGTAGCTTGGAAATTACCACTTAATATTCCCATCCATCTTGTTATTTCTGATACCTCATCCCCTCCTGAAAGTTCTGGTATATCAACGGATAAATCTTTATTATTAATAGAATCGCCTACTATATCAGAGATTCTAGTTAATGATGAGAATATTAATTTTATAAAAAATCCTATTATAATAGCAGATATAACAAATACCATAATAATAGTATAAACTATAGACCTATTCATATAACTTATCTGTGAATCATAATAAGAATTAGGTATAAGCATAACTATATTTAAAACATCAGATATGCTTTTTATATAAACTCTATAATCTTTACCGTATATGTTTACATTTTCTGTTACTATTTCATCTTTAGCTAAATTTGAATTGAATAATTGATAATAAACAGGATATATAATATCAAGTTTACTTTTATTTAATCTATTATCTTTAGAATTAATAATAGTTAAATCATTTTTATTAATAATTAATAATTCAGATGAATCTATATCAAAAATATTTTTTATTTCGCTAGTATTAGTGTAGTCAAAAAACAAGGCAACATTAGCAACACCAATAATAGTATTATTTTCAATAATAGTTTTAGATATATTAAATAATGTTCTATTAAACATAGAAGACAAAAAAGTCTTATAATATACATCTGTAGGGGAATAAGTATTTAAATTGCTCCATATTCCATTTGCATCATTAGTTATAATTGTAAAATTAGTTGTTTTTGTATTGATATTATATGATTTAGGAAGCTCATTAAAACCTAAAGTATAATTTGGTATAAATAGAATACTTAACATTCTATCAATATATGGATTTGATTCATTAATATTTTGCATTAAAAAGTTTGAAGCATTATCGTTTAAATATGTATCAGTTCTTCTATCTACTGTATTAAATGTTAGGGCGGACCTATATGATAATTTATTGACTTCTTCTTGAGATGCGTAGAATTTATTTTCAAAGTTATTAGCTATGATTTTGAAATTATTATTCATATTATCATCAATAACTTTATAGAAAGTTTCTATATTAAGGTTGCTGCTTAAGAAGTTAGAACTAATAGCAACAAAAGCCATTACAGCAAATATCATTAAAGTGATACGAAGTCTTATACTCATTTTTTAAAATGCTCCTACTATATTACTACTAATCTCGGAATAACTAAGTATATTTTTTAGTATTATACAATATTTAATTATACAATACTTAAATTAAAAAAGCGATATCCATAAAAATAGATACCGCTTTGTTTATTGTATTTTTAGAAGATGTTTTACACACCCATTCTGTTTATTACCACATCAAGAAGCTGATCCATAACACTAACAACTCTTGCAGAGGCATTATATCCGTGCTGATACATTGCCATTTGTGCTACTTCTTCATCTAAATTAACCCCAGAAACTGATTGTCTTAATTTTTCAAGATATTCCATAACAATAGTTTGTTTTTCGCTTTCAGAATTTGCTGTTTCTGTTCTTGAAGCTATTTGAGAAATACTTCCAGTGTAAAAATCATTAAATGTAGATTTGCTATCCACCATTATTTCTTTATTTTTCAAATTAGCTATAGCCAAAGCATTAGAACCATCACCAACGCCATTCCATTTATCATTGAAACCATTGCCTGTAGTATCTATACCTTTTGAAGCTGCTATATAATTAACATCATTTCTTATAATATCATTTACACTAATTGCAGCAGCAGGGTGTTTTTCTGGTGTTACAGTAAAGTTTCTGAAATCTCCAGCTAATTGATTAACCTGATTTGTAGTTTGCCAATTATAAGCACCATTAGCTCCAGACTGATTTAATAAACCAGATATGCCAACTAAAAAGTCTCCAGAATCTTCTATATGCTTAATAAAATATGAAGGCTTAACATAATCATCAAAACCTTTAGCTTTTAATACAAGTCTGTTATTATCATCTAAATAAGCTGATACATTAGCATCGCTTGAGTTTATTCTGTCTATTAATTCCCCAACTTTCATTTGTGCAGTATAATCTATAGCAACATCAGCACCTTCTCTTGTTTTGCTTCCAAATACCAATGTTCCAGAGCTTCCTATACTAGCATTAATATCAACACTATTTACACCGCTCACCTTAAACATTATAGTAGAATCTTCAGTGCCGTCATTATTTAAATCATAGTTTCCTATAACAGAAGGAGTTTGTTTATTCATAGTAAAGAAATCAACTCCTGTTTCCTGATTTAAACCAAAACCGCTTCTGTGTATTTCGTTTACACTGTCAGCTAAATTCATAGCTAAAGTGTCTAAATCATTTATAGCATCAACAGTGTCCACATCTCTAAGTTCTAATAAAGCCTTTAATTCTCCGCCCTGTAAATTAAGCTGTACATGGTCATTTTCCCAATAAACATCAAACATGCCTTCATTAAGAGCACTTCTCTCTAAAGTTAATTTGTTCACCACATTTCCCTGTATTAATGAACGGCTTCCTATGTAAATCATTGTTTCATCAGGGTCAATAGATTTTATATCAACATTAGCCAAAGAAGATAATTCATCTAATAATAAATCTCTTTTGTCTAATAAATCATTAGGACTCTGACCCAATGCTTCTTGTTTAACTATAGCAGTATTTAAGCTTCTAATAGAGTTAGCTATATCATTAATTCTATTAACTTTATTTTCTACAAGAGCATTTAAATTATTTCTCATGGAATCCATTTGATTATACATTTGATTGAATGAGTTATTTATTCTATCAGCTCTCTCTACTAATGTCATTCTTGTACCTCTTTCAGCAGGGTTAACGCTCATCTCCTGCCAAGCGTCCCAGAATGCATCCAAATCATTTCTCAAGTTATATTCACCAGGCTCATTATATATAGCCTCTAATTGCTGTAAATAATTGTTTTTTGTTTTCCAATATCCATCGCTTCCGAGTTCTACCATTATTTTTGAATCTATAAACTGGTCTCTTAATCTCTCTATTGTAGTTATTTCAGCACCTTGACCTATTTGTCCTGCACGTTCTGCTCTGTTTAGACTAGGCTCTTCTAAAGGCTTATCGAATGTACGCATTACTACTCTTTGTCTGCTGTATCCTTTAGTGGCTACGTTATTTATATTATGTCCTGTTACTTCTAATGCTGTTTTGAAGTTTTGAAGGGATCTTTTACCTAATTCTATGCCAAAAAATGAGCTTGTTGACATTATTATGCTCCTTAAAAAATAGTTTACTACTAATACTTTACTTATCGTAAGTTTTTAATTTTTAATTAGTTTTTTTTATTGTTATTGTAACATAAGGTAACATAATAAATATATATTATGTTAAATAGATATGCTTAAAATGTTTCAAATATGCTATTTAACAATTTATAAATGATGTTTCTTATATAAAATATAATAAAAACAAAAATAAAATTATATTTTAATATATTTAATTCTTATAGCATTCTATATGTATAGTAGATTCTATATTCATTTTATCTCTTATAGATTTTTCTAAAACGCTTACTTTATTATGAGCTTCTTCTACAGTCATATCTTTTGGAAAACGCATATGGAATGTTATCTCTGTATGGTCGCCATATGTATGTATATGAAAATGATGAAGATTTGAATTATCATTATTTATATTAAGTTCATTAGCTATGCTGTTAATATCTTTAATAATATCATCTGAAGGGTATTCTCCTATTAAAGGCTCTATACTTGATTTTATAACATCGAAAGCGGCATAAAAAATTACAAGTGAAACTAATATACTTAATACGCTATCCATCCACCATAAATTTTTTCCTACCAATATACCAACTAGTATGATTATAGAAGTAATGCTATCGCTTCTATGGTGCCAAGCATCTGCATACAATGATTTTGAGCCAGATTTTCTATATCCCCAAAGTGAATACTGTGCTAATAATTCTTTAACTACAATAGAAATTATCATAGCAACAATGGCTATTATTGTAAATGAAGCAGTTTTTTTATTTAGAATATTTTTTATAGCCTCAGAAAAGAAACTATAGCCTATAAACACAAGCATAATACCAACAATAAAACTAGTTATAAGCTCTATTCTGCCATGACCGAAAGGATGTTCTTTGTCTGCTGGTTTTTTAGAAAATACTCCGCCTATGATAACTATAATGCTACTTATGCAATCGCTTAATGAATGCCATGCATCTGCCATTATAGAAAGTGAGCCTGTAAGCATTCCTACTATATATTTAAATGCAAATAATAATACATTTATAATTACTGATACTATTCCTTCTATTATCATATATTTAGATTTTTTTTCATTGCTTATATTCATTGTTTTTTACCTTCATTCATTTTTTAAACTATTTTAAATATAATGAATTTAAATAAAAATATCAATAAAAATTATATATCAAGACTTTTTATGTGCGAAAAAATATATATTATGCCCTATAGCCCTCATTTTTTCTTCATAAAGTGTAACGCCGTATCCTTCCAAACTATGAACATAATCTTCATTTAGAATATTTTTGAAATTACTATCTTCCTTGTATATAGGGTTCATTATTTCAAGTGCATAATTATCATCATCTGTAACAGAATAAAATATACCATCATCTTTTAAAAGCGGATGCATTTTACTTAAAAATTCTTTATTAAATATTCTTCTATGTGCATGTTTTTTCTTTGGCCAAGGGTCTGGAAAGTTTAAGTATATTTTATCAAAATAGTATTTATTTTTAATATAATTATCTATTACATTATTAGCTTCGCCGAATATAATAGTAAGGTTTTTTATATCTCTTTTATAAGCTTTAGATATTGCTTTTTTGGCTGCCTTAAAAGAATATTCTATTCCTACAAAATATTTATCTTTATTGTTCATAGCAAGCTCTACTATAAATTTACCGTTTCCGCTTCCTATTTCAAGCTCCAAGTTTTTGATATTTGATAATCTATTTTCTAGTTCTTTTACTATAATATTTTTATCTTCTGTATTAAAATCATCTATCAAATAAAAATTAAGTATTTCTTCATTTAGGTTTAAACTTCTCAAACTATAAACTCCTAGTAATTTTATTTGAATGATATATTAATTAATCTTTATGTCAATATATATATATAAAGAATAAAATAAGCGTTATAACGCACGGTAAGCGAATTTTTTTATTTAATTAAATTTGCATTTCTAATTAATTTACGGACAAAATTTTATTTACCGTGCGGTTAATAGGTTTTTAAATTTAAAAACAACTAGGGTGGGAATTTATATTACAGTGTAAATAAAAAAGAAAAGTAATACAAAAATATCATATAATTTAAAAATCCTAGAGGGTGGGGAGTATGGATAAAATTTTAATTACATACCCCGCCCTTTATTTTTTATAGCATATTTTGAAATTTTAATTTAAATTATTTTTTATTGATTAATTAGGAATGTTAACGCCCGCCCAAGTTTTTATTAAGAACAAAATCTATTTACCGCACGGTAAGCGGATTTTGTTTTTTAATTAAATTTGTATTTCTAATTAATTTACGAACAAAATTTTATTCACCGTGCGGTAAGCTCTTTTATAAATTTAGAAACTAAAATAAAGCCTTCATAGCAATATAGTATCTTCCATCAGTTGAGCCTTGAAAACCAAAGTAAACAGGGTCAAATTTTACATAAGCACTATATTCTAAACAAAATAAATCTTTACTTTTATCAAATCTATTTCTGTTATCATTATCAACAGGTATATAAAATAAAGGACGTATAGCAATATTAAGCATTTTCCATTCAAGACCTAACTCAAATCTTAAATAATGAGCATCATTATCTCTCCAAGTATACTCTCCAAGCATATTAAGCCAAAGCTGATTATCCAAGAAAGGTACTTTACCCATAGCATAAAGCTGTATTATATGATGAGTATAATCATTAGAATAATTAATATTATTAT
>NZ_SRZM01000125.1 GCF_019402445.1 Brachyspira pilosicoli | reverse complement strand
CCTTATAGGGATTTGTATAAAAAGATTTTAGAATATTCAAAAATTAGTTATGATACTATTAAAATAAAAGAAGATTATAATATAGATTTAGAGAGTTTTAATAATATAGATAAAAGCATTATAATAACAAGCAACCCAAATGCAGAAACAGGGCTTTTTGTAGAGAATATAGAAAATTATATAAATAATAATAACATATATATAATAGATGAGTCCTATATAAGTTTTGCTTGGAATAGTGCTTTAAGATTAATAGATAAATATGACAATTTAGTAATAATATCATCAATAGCTCATTCTCATTCACTTTCAGCACTTAATATAAACTTTTTAATATCAAATAAAACTAATATAGAAAAGTTTTCTTGTATAAGACAAAAGTACGGCATAAATAAATTATCAGAAAAAATAGCAATATCTTCAATTAATGATAAAGATACTTCTATAAAAAATATAAGCTCTATAATATTAGAAAGAGATAAAATGGAGAGTTTATTAAGCAAGGAAGGTTTTTTGGTGCTACCATCAAAAGCTAATTTCCTTCTTATAAAGCACCCAAATAAAAGCTCTAAGTATATATATGATGAGCTTAAAAAGAGCAGTATATTTGTAAAAAGCTACGATGAAAGTAATATCTTAAAAGATTTTTTAAGAGTTACCATATCAGACAGCAAAACAAATAATATATTGCTAAAAATTTTATCTAATATAATTAATTAATAGCCTCAGAACCGCCTATAATATCAAGAAGTTCATTAGTAATATGTTCTTGTCTAGCTCTGTTAGCTTTATTTTTCAAGTCTTCTATTAGTCTTTCAGCATTATCAGTAGCATTTCTCATAGCAATAGCCCTCTCAGCATTCTCTGACAAAAAAGAGCTAGTAATCATAAAGTAAAAATAAGTTTTTATAGCTAATGGAACAACTTCTTTTAATACATCATCAATATTAGGCTCTATCAAATAATCAATCTGTTTTTTTGCTTTTCTTCCCTCAATATCCTCTTCATCTGGAATCATAGGAATTAAGCTTTTAATTTTAGGTATATGCACCACTCTTGTATAATATCTTGTATATATAACTTCTACCCTCGAAGCATTGTCTACAACATAATCATGCATGAAACGCTGTACAACAGTAGCACAATCATCAAAAGTAGATTCTTCATCTATACGGGGATATTTACGAGATATTGGTATGTTTTGTTTTTCAAAGTATACTTCGCCTTTTTTACCCAACACATGAAGCTCAACAGTTCTACCATGTCTGTAATGGTGTCTAATTCTCTCCATTGCTTCATCTAATATTTTAGTATTATAAGAACCGCATAATCCTCTGCTTGATGTTATTACAAATAATATAATGTTTTTTATTGTCTTTTTAGGAGAGAGTAGAGGATGCAAATGGTCCATATCAGAATGTGAAAGTTCTTCTACTATTCTGTTTAACTTTTGTGTATAAGGTCTCATTCCTTGTTCTACTGTAAGTATTTTAGCAGTTTTTGAACGAGCTATCATATCCATAGTTTTAGTAATTTTATGTGTGCTTGTTACAGCTTTAATTCTTGCTTTTAATACATTAAGTTTCTCTGCCATAATTAAAACTCCAAATTAATTAGAATTTTCTAAATCTTTATATAATTTATCTATTATATCATTATCAATATTCTCATCAAATTTACGTGAGAATATATTGTTGTTAATATTGTTTTTTATATCATCATAATCTTTAATTGTAAAATTTATAGGTGTTCCAACGCCCCATATAAGATACCTTAAACAATCATTTATACAATTATCTTTAAACTCGCTATTAAGAAGTATAGACTGAAAATAAAACTCATCACTTCCCCAAGTATAATTAAATCTCTTAAGAAAATTAGGATTTTGTTTTGTATAATCTAATATATATTTAATAGCATTATTAGTTAAGTTCCACCACTGAGAACCATAATAAATATTTTCTGGAGTAGTGCGTTTTATAAGAGGAAAATTAGATAATAGTTCTCTTATATTTCTATGGAAAATTAGTCTATATAGTTTTCCAAAATTATATGAATTTAATCTAAAAGACATTTCTTTATACATAGCTTCACTATTATTAATGCTTTCGTATGATATATATTCTTTATTTTTGTTTGCATCAAAGAAGTTAATAATCTCTTTATTTGTTTTTAGAGGCACATCTTGACCGCTAATAAATATGTATCTATCATAGTTGTTTTTATAAGCTTCTTTTATTAAAAATAGGGTAGCTATAACTAAACTTACACCGCCATGATAAGTTTTAATTTTTTTATAAACATTTACATTATCAAAGCTTTTAATATTTAATTTGTTTCTTTTATCTATATGCACATACAAATCAAAATCAGTTTTAAGATGATTAATTAATCTCATTATCTGATTATGATTCTTATGTGCTAAGATTAAAATACAATTTTTATTCATTATTAGAATTTAGCCTTAAACTCTTCTATTACGCTGCTAAGTTCATCAATATTTTCAATATCTTTTTTCTCTTTTATGCTGTCTAATATATACTGCTTATCAGCTTTCATATATTGAAGAAGTCTCCATTCAAACTCAGGAACTCTTTCTAATTCCACATTATCTAAAAAGCCCTTTGTAGCAGCAAATAATATAACAACTTGCTCTTCCATAGGTATTGGGCTATATTGTTTTTGTTTAAGAAGCTCAACCATTTTAGCACCTCTGTCTAATTGAGCCAAAGTAGCCTTATCAAGACCTATACCAAGCTGAGAGAAAGCCTCAAGAGATCTATATGATGCTAAGTCAAGCCTCAAAGTACCAGCAACTTTTTTCATAGCCTTAGTTTGAGCATTACCTCCAACACGAGAAACCGATATACCAACATCTATAGCAGGACGAACACCGCTCATAAATAAACTAGGAAGCAAATATATCTGTCCGTCTGTAATTGATATTACGTTTGTAGGAATGTATGCAGATACTTCATTGTCCTGAGTTTCAATGATAGGCAAGGCAGTTAAAGAACCTCCTCCTAATTCATCGCTAAGTTTTGAAGCTCTTTCCAATAATCTTGAATGCAAATAAAATACATCACCAGGAAAAGCTTCCCTTCCAGGAGGTCTTCTAAGAAGAAGTGATATTTGTCTATATGCATTAGCCTGCTTAGATAAGTCATCGTATATTATGAGAGTGTCTTTTTTCTCCTCATACATAAAATATTCTGCCATCGCACAACCAGCATAAGGAGCAATGTATAAAAGCGGAGCAGAATCTGAAGCAGTAGCAGCTACTACTATAGTATAATCTAAAGCACCATGCTGTCTTAAAGTTTCAACGACACCCGCAACAGTAGAAGCCTTTTGACCTATAGCTACATATACACATATAACACCAGTATCTTTTTGATTGATAATTGTATCAAGAGCAATAGATGTTTTACCAGTGCTTCTGTCTCCAATAATAAGCTGTCTTTGTCCTCTTCCTATAGGAGTCATAGAGTCTATTGCCTTTATACCAGTTTGAAGCGGTTGTTTTACAGCCTGCCTATCTGCAATTCCTGGAGCAGGGTATTCAATCACTCTTCTTTTACTTGTATTAATATCACCTTTTCCATCTAAAGGCACTCCCAAAGGATTAACAACTCTTCCTAAAAGCTCTTCTCCAACAGGAACTTCTAATATTCTTTTTAATCTGCTAACCTTACTTCCTTCTTTGATGCCGACATAATCACCTAAAACAATAGCACCAATAGTTTCTTCTTCCAAGTTAAAAGCTATCCCTATAGCACCGCATTCAAATTTAATCATCTCATTAGCCATAATATGCGGAAGTCCAACTATTCTTGCTATACCGTCACCAACCTCTACTACTACACCCACCTCATTAGGAGCAAAATCTGCTTTGTAGTTTTTTATTTCCTCTTTAAGTAAAGCAGCAATTTCATTAGCTTTTATATTCATAAAATCTTTCCTTAAAAATTATTCGCAAAAATTATTCTGCAATTATTTTTCAATTATTCTGCAAGAAGAGAATCTTTTACATTATTTAAAAGCCTCTTCATACTATAATCATATATAATATCTTCTATCTCTACTATAATACCGCCTATAATAGATTCATTAATATCAATATAAAAATGAACATTCTTATTAACTAGTTTTATAATATCTCTCTTCAATTCTTCAATGCCTTCCAACTCTTTGGCAATAGTAATTCTCACAGAGAGTATATCATAAAACTCATTACATAAGTTTTCATATTCTACTATTATAGCAGGTAAAATATTAAATAAATCCTTTTCAACTAATATAGATAATAAATTAAGAGCCTCCTGAGATATTTTATTCTCATATACTCTCCTAATAACATCAACCCTTACATTTCCATCTATAAAATTTGAAGTAAAGAAAGAAAAAGTATCTTTATCTTCAAATAAAGATGAATAGATAACATCAAAATCTTTTTTAATAATATCTATCTTTTTTAATTCATTAGCTGCATCAAACATAGCCTTAGCATAGTTTTTAGCACTTGCCTCGTTTTTTACTATACGCTTAAATCTAGCGGTTTTTTCTTTCTGAACCTCATTGAATATTTCAGTTTTTAAATTTGTAAAAATCTCAGCAGTTATAGGATTCATATTTTCCTCTATAAACTAATAATTATTAAACAAATCTATTTTTCATCATATTTATCTGATTCTTTATACTATAATCATAAACTGTGTCGCCAATATTAACTATTATACCGCCAATTAAACTATCATCTATCTCTATAGTATATTCTATTTTTTTATCAGAAAATGATTTTATAGTATCTATTATTTTTTTTATAGTATCTTCATTTATGCTGCAAGAAGCTATAATTTTTACCCTCACAGTATTATTATATTCATCAAGCATTTTACCATAAATATCTACTATATTTGATAATTCATCTATAAGCTCATTTTCTATTAGTAAATTAATAAAAGAAAAAATCTCTTTAGAAAATATTGATTTTAATTTCTTTTCTACAAGTTTTGTTTTTTCTCTTTTATCTATTTTTTTATCATCAAAATATTTTTTTATTTCCTCATCTTCAAATAATTTAGAGCATTCTTTAAGTTCTTTATATATTTCATTTATTAAACCAGCATCTTTAGCTATGTTAAATATAGCACTAGCAGCCGGTGTTAATAATTTCTCTTCATTACTATTCATATTTTAATAAAGCCCTATCTTTAATAGAGATACATATTTTTTATTTATTGTTATCTTTCTCAAAATTATTTACAAACTCATTTATCAAAGCCTGATTATCATTTTTATCTATATTTCTTTTTAATATAGTTTCAGCCATAACCACAGCAATATCAACAGCCTGTTTTCTTACATTTCCCATAGCTTCATCTTTAGCTCTGTCAATTTCAGAGAGTATTTTGTTTCTATGAGATTCAGCCTCTTCACGAGCATTGCCAATAATTTTATCTCTAACCCTATTAGCCTCAATCCTAGCATTTTCTATTATAGAACTAGCCTCTGCCTTAGCATTATCAATCTGCTCTCTATATGCAGCCAAAGATTTCTTAGCATTTTCCCTAGTTTTTTCTGCCTCTTCCAAGTCCTCTTGTATCTTATCTGCACGTGCATTTAAACCTTTAAGAATTATCTTCCAAGTAGAAGCTCCAAGCACAGCAAGAACTAGTAAAAATGTAATCCAAGTCCATATAATAATACCCGGATCTATCTTTAAAAGTGCCATAGGTATTTACCCCCATTTATCTTTTATTATAATCAGTATTATTAAATGTTATTTGGTAAACAAAGCTAAAATACATATAACTAAAGCAAATAAACCAACACCTTCTATTAAAGCAGCAGAAATAAGCATAGCTGTTTGTATTTTACCAGAAGCCTCAGGTTGTCTAGCAATACCTTCAACTGCTCTTGAACCTATAAAACCTATACCCAAACCAACTCCAATAGCTGCAAGTCCTGCTCCTATAGTAGCTCCTATTATAGCAAATTCCATTTTTTTACTCCTTTTTATTAAAAAATATAATTTAATTTATAATTAATGCTCATCGCTAATGGCAATCTGTATATAAACCGCCGATAACAATGAGAATATATAAGCTTGTAAAACAGCAACAAACATCTCAAGTACATATATAAAACTTAAAAATAATACCGCAAAAGGCGATACCAATAAACTTCCAGACATGATGATAAGATAAGGTATAACTATCATCATTATGTGTCCGCCTGTGATGTTGGCAAACAAACGAATAGTTAAAGCAAATGCTCTATTAAACAAAGTGATAAACTCTAAAACCCATATTATAGGTATTAAAGGTATTGGAAGCCCTTTTGGTACTAATTTTACCCAGTATTTTATTATTCCTTTCTTTCTTATTCCTGCAAATATATAAACAATAAATACTAATAAAGCAACAGCACCAGTAAAACCAATATTAGCTCCTAAACCGCCTGCCAAATAAGCATAATGTCCGTCTTCTGTAGGAAGTTTTATTAGGGCAGGTAAAAGACCTAAAAGATTTGAAAATAATACGAATAAAAATACAGTTAAGCAGAAAGGTACATATTTTTTGCCTTCTTCACCCAAAGCTGCCCCTATAACATCTTTATTCATATAGTCTATTATAATTTCCAATAGATTTTGTAAATATGTCGGCTTATTAAATGGTCTTTTTAATTTATGAGCCAAATATTTCATGCTAAGTATTGATAAAATACCTGCTATTGTTACCAAAATAATATGTTTTGTTATTTTAAAGTCGAAATCTATATAATGTCCTAATTTTATAGGGATAGAGAAGAAAGGGTGTTCTGTGTTATCTCCAATCTCTTCCATAATATAGTCATTAATACTTTCAGCAGCAAACACTTCAGCATTTGAAAAAACACTGAAACAAATTAAAAACATTATAAAAACATTTCTAATAAAAATTAATCTATTCATAACTTCTTTTCTTTACTATAATTTTATAAATATAATTTGATATTAATTGTATAACTATTAAATAAAAAATCAAGAATTATTTTACAACTTTTCTATAGCATCTGATACTGTCATAAAAATAGGAAAGAAGCTTATTATTTTAGTTAATTCAAAAACTTTTCTTACATTTTCTGTGATTTTTACTATACCTATTTTACCATTTACCCTTTTAAAAGAGCCTATTGCAAATACAAAAACTCCTATTCCGCTGCTGTCTATATAATATACATCTTCCATATCTATAATTATTCTTTTTGCTCCGAAGTCTATTTGAGAGTTTATAGCATCTTTTAAATCTGAAGAAGTATAAACATCAATATCTCCCACTAATTTTATTACAGAAGTATTATTTTCTAATTCTTCAATAGTTATTTCCATTATAAAACTCCAATAAAAATTATAAAAACTATATAAATAATTATATATATAAAAATTAACATATATGCCAATTTTTTACAACAATATTTTAAAAGCACTCTATAAAAAATAAAGAGCCTGCTTTATAAAAAACAGACTCTCTTAAAAAAATTAAATACTAAATTATTTTATTCAAATATTACTCTAGGATTATTATCTATATAGCTTTCTGGTATATTGTTAAGCTCTTTAATTTTTGCTATCATAGCATCACGCATATCATTACCAGTCATAACTATGTTTTTACCCTTTTCTCCTATAGCTTTTCCTTCACTGTCTTGATAACCGTCTCCTCCCAAAAATACAAAACTAGATAAAGCAACAGTATAGTCTTTTGTTTCATCAATATTTTCACCATTTAAAGCAGCAGATAATAATTCTCCATTAGCATTATATTTTACTTCCATTCCTCTAGATAACTGTAGAAAAGCACCAGCACCTCTCTTTTGTCCTGATATTTTAAGCATTTCTAAAATATCTTTTCCTGTTAATGTTACTAATACAACCTCATTATCAAATGGGAAAAACTCATTTTGAATATTACCCAATGTTATATCGCCTTTTTTTAATGGAGTTCTAAGCCCTCCAGAGTTCATTAATACCATATCCAAATTATCATAAGAATCTAACACCAAATCACAAGCAAAGTTTCCTATAGCCATAGAATTAGACCTTATTCCGTCATGAACAAGTTCTACAGGCAAAGTTCCTATTCTTACATTAAACTCTTTATCCACAGTGCCTTTCATCTCATCAATAAATGCAAGCATATTGGCATCTTGTTTTATAGTGCTGTCCATAGGTATGAGTTTATAATTAAAGTTTTCTATTTTTCCGCTATTTACAGATAAATCTATTTGCCCTAAATATCTTCCATAATATCCAGCCTGTACTATAGGTGTGCCGTTTACAATATCTTCTTTCTCTAAAACAGTATGGCTATGTCCTCCAACTATTACATCAAAAGTTTTAGGGAAAGCTTCTGCTATTTTTTTATCGCCCTCATAACCTACATGGCTTAAAAGTATTGTGATATCATTTGTTGTATTAAGAGGTGTGGATTTTAAGAAACTTTTTAATGAATCTATCTCTTTTTCAAATACTAAACCTTCAACATATTTAGGATTATAAACAGAATCTGTAGTTGTTATGCCTATAATTGCAACATTGAGTCCATTTACATTTGTAACCATATATGGCAAAGCATAATAACTATTGTCTTCTTTATTTTTGATATTTATAGATAGAGTAGGGAATTTTCTCTCTTTCATTATTGCTGTAAAATTGTCAAGTCCATAATCTACAAAATGGTTTCCAATAGCAGCAGCATCAACTCCTATCATATTCATAATATCAACTTCATCTCTTCCCATAAATACTGTAGAATAAACGCTTCCTGTAATGGTGTCTCCTGCATGAAGAATTAAAACATTATTATTAGTTTTTTCTACATCTTTGATATATGAAGCCCTTCTTGCAGCTCCATACATATAATTAGTTTCTGGAGGAGTTACTTCTTTATTAACTATCTTTTCTTCTTCATCTCTTCCATGTGTATCATTCATATGTATGATAGTTAATTCACCGCTGTTTGTGGACTTTTTTGCAGTATTATTGCATGATAATAAAGCAAAAAAAATCATTAGTAAAATAATGCTAATTTTTTTCATATATAAACTCCAATATTTTTATATATAAAAGTATATTTTACTAATGATTATTGTCAATTATTAATATAAATTATTTTTTTTGTTTAATACCTGTCTTAACCCCTCTTTCGCCTGATAGTCGCCTCCATTATAGCTTAAAGCATTTCTATAACTTTCTTCTGCATTATCCAATTCATTTAATCTAAAATAACATTTACCTAAAGCCAAATTTATATCAAACATTTCTTTTTTGTTTTCTGCCATAGTTAAAGCCTCACTATAAGCATATATAGCATCATTATATTGAAGTCTTCTGTAACAATAATTTCCATAAAGCATATAATTTTCTACTTTAGGAGACATTTCTACAAGCTGTCTGTAATATGAGCTAGCTTCATTATATGAACGAATCTCTTCCATCATAGTAGCCAATGTTTTCCAAGCTGTTTCTCTTATAAAAGTATTATTATTTTCATCATTAGCCGCTACTAATAGAGATTCATTTGCTTTTTTGTATTCTCTGTTTCTATAATATAACATTCCTGCTCTATATAAGCTTTCTCTGTCATTAGGATATTTTGATAATGTGTAATTATAATAATTTAAAGCTTCATTATAATTACCTATACTTTCATAATATATAGCCAAAGTTCTACTAGGAAAAGCATTTCCTATTGATTCTTTTATTGAGTTTTCAAGTAATTTAATTCCTCTGTCTGAGTTTCCATAATACAATTCTAATTCACCTAATCTTGGTTTGAATATTGCATTATTTGTTTCTATTGTGTATATCTCTTTATAATATTTTAATGAAGTAGTAAAAGCCTTTTGTCTATAAGTAATATCTCCAAGTCTTTCTAATGCTGTTTTATATAAATCATCTTTTTTATCTAACATAATTATTTTTTTATAATTATCTTCGGCTTCATCTAATCTGTTTCCTTTATAGTATGCATTTGCAAGTAGTCCTATAGCCTCATAAGCATTTGTATAATTTTTTATTTTTGATAATTTGTAATAATACTTTATAGCCTTATCATAATCATTTTCTTCTTCATATAAATTACCCAAAGCTATAATTGTATTAATATCATTAGGATTTTGATATAATATCTGCTCATAAACCTTTTTAATAGAGTCATAATCTTCAACTTGTTCATATACTTTTACTAATCTCTTTACAGATTCTACTTGTGTTTTGGAATTAGCTAAACTTTTTAAATACATTTCTATGGCACTGTCAGTATCTCCAGCTATAACATATATATCGCCAAGCACATTAGCAGCCATATCAGCATATTCATTATTGCTTTTTCTCACTAATTTACTTAAAGTATCATAAGCTAAACTTTGCATTCCTTCGTTTAGGGCTATTATACCAACATTAAACATAGCCTCATCATTTTCTTCAAGTTTAAGTACCCTTTCATAATACCCCTTAGCTAAACGCGGTAAATCCCTATCCATATAAAATTTACCAATAGTAAGCAGAGTAGGCACATAGTTTGAATTAATAGACAATGCCTCTTCAAATGTTACCAAAGCATCATCATACATCTCCATATTTAAATATGTTATTCCTATATTATGCTTCAACTCTTCATCAAAATATAAAGAATTGCTAACCGAACTAAATATTCTTAAAGCTTCCTCATAATTTTCTGTATCATTATATATCTTGCCTAATAAAATATTAGCTTCATATTCTTTTTTTGGGTCTATAGTTGTTGCTATTTCTTTTTTTAATATTGATTTGGCTTTATTGTAATCTTTTTTTCTGTAGTATTCTTGTGCTAAGGTATATTCATCTACTATTCTTGGGTTTAATTTTATTTTGCCTTGATTAATAGCTACATTTAAAGATATTATAGATATTAAGCCCAATGCTCCTATAGATAATATAAATACAAAGATTCGTATACTTTGAAGTTTTTTTTCAGTTTTTTTATTGTATATCTTCTTCTTGTATTGCATCTAAAATCCCATTAACAAATTTATAAGAATCTTTATCACCAAATATTTTAGCTATTTCTACAGCCTCATCTATTATTACAGACTTTGGTATATCTTTTAAATATATAAGTGAATATATAGACATTCTTATTATAGACTTATCTACATATTGTATTCTTGAAATGTTCCAGTTTTTAGAATATTTTTCTATAATGCTGTCGATTTTTTGTAAATTTTTTATAGTTCCTTCAACAAGCTCTTTAGTAAAACTATTGTTAGCAGTTTTTTTATCATCATATTCAAAATTAAATAATTCGTTTATATTTACCTTTTTTTCATTTATATCATATGAATACAAAGCCATAACAGCATATATTCTAGCCTGTCTTCTTGTTCCATATTTTGATAAATCTAAATCTTTTATTTTCTCTTTAGATTTTACAATTACTTTTTTCTTGATAGCTTTTTTAGGTGCTTCAGTATTTACTTCTTCGTTATTGTTTATTTCTTCAGACATACATATTCCAGCAAAAAATTAATTTTCTGTTATTATTTTCGGCAATGATATGCTTAAAAAATAATAGCAAATAATATTTTATTTATATATTAATGATAATAAATATTTATAAAAATTTGTTAATAATTAATTAAATTCTTTTTCTATTTTTTTTATTAAATCTTCTCTAACATTATTCCAATATTTATAATATGTTGTATCTCCGCCTAAAAAAGATGGTAAAAGTCCCATTATACCATCTTTATCTATTTTATCA
The DNA here is from genome assembly GCF_019402445.1 of Brachyspira pilosicoli. Classification (GTDB taxonomy): domain Bacteria; phylum Spirochaetota; class Brachyspiria; order Brachyspirales; family Brachyspiraceae; genus Brachyspira; species Brachyspira pilosicoli_B. The sequence goes on along the minus strand of NZ_SRZM01000125.1, from coordinate 1,170 downwards.
TCAGAATAATGTACTATTTGATAGGCTTTCTCCAAAGCTTCTTTTCTTTCTATATTGTTATTTTTAATATCTTCTTCAAGCTGTTTTGAGAATGTTTTCAAAAAATTATGTCTTTCTTTAGTTAGTACATTATCATTAATTTTTATACTATTCAATAAATCTGTACGATATTGTGTAGAACTCAAATTGCTATAATAATAATCCATTTCATATATTAAATCATTTACTATGTATATATAATTACTATAATCCATATTTTTTTTAAGTAAATCATCAAATTCTAGTTTTAAAGTATTTAATTTTTCTCTATAAGGAAGTTCAAATTTAAGCTGATCCAATTCAAGCTCTCGTCTATGACGCCTATTATTCCAATATTCATAATAGGTTTTAACATCATCTTTTTTTTCTTCAGAATAATGAACTATTGTAGGAATTGCTTTTTCAATTTCTTCTATAGTCATTGATGAATTTACCAAACTATGATCCAAATCAAGTAAATATTTATCACGTTTTATATCAAGTCTTTCTCTTAATTCGTCCATTCTTTGAATCATAAAATTTTTACCAATTTCATCAAAATAAATATCTTCTGTGTCGAATACAAATATATCTTTATCTTCATATAGATTTCTTTCTTCGCCTTTAGCAGCACCAACAAAATTTTTAAAGCCTTGACCTATTGAATTAGCTACTTCTCCAAGTGTAATACCTAAATTTTCAATGTCTTCTTTAATATCTGTGTTTTTTAGTTTATACCAAAAATTTTGATTTATTCCTAAAGTTTTATCAAATACAAAAATAAATTCTATATATAATAAATTATAATTATCAATATTCATTTCTTCATTTATTATAACTTCAAAATTATTTATTATATTCTCTAAAAGAGCTTGATATTCTGCTTGCCTAAAATTATTTAAATATTCTTTCTCACTTATTACATTAATATTTGGTATGCTTGAAATAGTGATATAAGCACCTATATAATTTGTTTTGCCTATTAAATAATTTATACGATTTTTAAATGAATTAGACACAGCATTTCCTATTATTTTGTTATAAGTTTGTGCATATTGAGGCAGATTTCTTATAGATTGATTATAAACAGGCACTAGGTTTCCTATTATATAAGAAAAATTAGTGTTATTCATTTCTAATTTATTTCTTTTT
>NZ_SRZM01000124.1 GCF_019402445.1 Brachyspira pilosicoli | reverse complement strand
TTTAATAGCTTCCACATGTTTAGGAGCTTTATCAGGATAGAATTCTATTTCTATAGTGCCGTAATCTGTTTCTATAAATAAATGTTCCATTATTTTTCCTTTATTTATTATTTTACATATACTTTATTCATTTTAGCAGGTGTAAGAGGGTTATCATTAGCATCTCTTTTAAGATTAACTATCTTGTCTACAGTATCCATTCCCTTAATAACCTCACCCCAAACAGTATATTGTCCATCTAAAAAAGGACTATCAGCTACACAAATAAAGAACTGTGAACCAGCACTATTTATATTCTGACTTCTAGCCATAGAACATATTCCCCTTTTATGAGAAACATCATTAAACTCAGCAGGTATTACAAAGTCAGGACCTCCTGTGCCATGTAAAGCTCTGTTAGGCTGTTTGCTTAATGGGTCGCCGCCTTGTATCATAAAACCAGGTATTACTCTGTGAAATAGTGTTCCGTTATAAAAGCCTTGATTTGCTAATTTTTTAATAGCTTCCACATG
>NZ_SRZM01000123.1 GCF_019402445.1 Brachyspira pilosicoli | reverse complement strand
TGTTATTGTTTGTGTTATTGTTTGTGTTATCCATAAATAATCCTCAAGCTATTTGCTATATTATACAGTATTATGAAAATTATTAAACAATATATAAAATACAAAGTATTAAAAATTTAAAAGTTATATACCGAAAATTTTTGTTTTTAGATTTCGTCAAAGTTACAAAAAAGATTTATTTAATAATAATATTAAATCTATATTACTATGTGCTTTTGCAACTTTGACGAAGTCCGCCTGCGGTGTGCCACGGGAAAAGTTGATAAAAACTAAATTTGTTTTTTAACTATTAACTTTTTTGTGCCTACGCTAAAGATGACTTCGTAAAAGTTGTAAAAAAGACATGTAAGTTTAATAAAAAATAAAAGCCCCTTATATTTTAAGAGGCTTTATATTTATAATTATTCTTCTGTTATTCTTCTATGCTCAAATGAAGCTCTTCCAATTGGTCGGCATCAACAGTAGAAGGACAGCTGCTCATCAAACATTGTCCCTTCTGAGTTTTAGGGAATGCTATAACTTCTCTTATACTGTCTTGTTTTTGTAACAACATTATAACTCTGTCTATACCAAAAGCCATACCGCACATAGGAGGAGCACCATATTTTAAAGCATCAAGTAAGAAACCAAATCTTATTTTAGCTTTTTCTTCATCTATGCCTAAAAGTTTGAATATAGTAGCTTGTACTTTGCTGTCATATATACGCTGACCGCCGCCGCCTATTTCGTTGCCGTTTAATACTAAGTCATAAGTATCACTTCTTACTTTTAAAGGTTCGCTTTCAAGTATAGCAACATCTTCAGGTACAGGAGCAGTAAATGGGTGGTGAGTAGCTGATATTCTCTTTTCTTTGTGGTCATATTCAAATAATGGAAACTCTACTACCCATAAGAAGTTTAATTTGTCTTTATCTATTAAGTTTAATTTCTCAGCAACTCTTAATCTTAAATTACCTAAAGCATCAAATGTAACTTTTGGAGTATCAGCAACAAAGAAGAGTAAATCGCCTTTTTCTGCTTTTGTAACTTCTAATATTTTCTTTTGATTTTCCTCAGAGAAGAATTTAACGATGTTAGATTCAAGTCCGTTTTCAGTAACTCTCATCCAAGCAAGACCTTTAGCACCAAATATACCAACATATTTAGTAAAGTCATCAATATCTTTTCTGCTTAATTTATCAACTCCGCCTTTAGCATTCAAACATCTTATTATAAATTTGTTATCTAATGCATTTTTGAATACTGCAAAATCACAGCCTCTAACAGCATCTTCAACATTAATAAGTTTTAATTCAAATCTAGTGTCAGGCTTATCGCTTCCATACATCTCCATAGCATCATAATAATTTAATCTAGGGAATGGAGTTTTTAAATCTATATTATAAACATCTTTAACTATATTAGAAACAACTTTCTCCATAATAGATAAAAACTCATCAGTATTAAGGAAAGAAGTTTCAATATCAACTTGAGTAAATTCAGGCTGTCTGTCGGCTCTTAAATCCTCGTCGCGGAAACATTTAGCAACTTGATAATATCTCTCAAAACCGCCAATCATAAGTATTTGCTTAAATATTTGAGGAGATTGAGGTAATGCGTAAAAATCTCCAGCATTTAATCTTGAAGGAACAAGAAAGTCCCTAGCACCTTCAGGAGTACTCTTATTTAATATAGGAGTTTCAACATCTATAAAACCATTATCAGCTAAATGTTTTCTAAAAGCATTAGTGATTTCAAATCTTTTATATAGGTTGTTGAATACTTTAGTTCTTCTTAAGTCTAAATATCTGTATTTTAATCTTATATCTTCACCAGTGTCAATATCATCTTCGAGTAAGAAAGGAGGAGTTTCAGAAGTATTAAGAAGCTCCATTTTTTCAACCATAACTTCTATTTCACCAGTAGGAATTTTAGGGTTAATCATATCTTCGCTTCTAGCTCTTACTTTACCTTCTACACTTATAACATATTCGCTTCTTAAATCTTGAGCGTCATTATGTGCTTCTTTGCTTATTTCAGGATTGAATACTATTTGTACAAAACCTGTTCTGTCTCTCAAATCTACAAATATTACTCCACCATGGTCTCTTCTTCTTAAGACCCAACCAGCTAGTTTTACTTCTTTGCCAATATCATTTTTTGTTAATATTCCATTATAGGCACTTTTAAAACGCATATTAATTCCTCTTTTTATTGATATTTTTTATTATAAAAAATAAGATATATTTCTTTTTTGAATAAACATAATGATTATATTATAGTTGCTAAAAAAATCAATGAATTTTCAAAAAATTATTTTTGACAATTTATTATGTTTTAATATAATAATATTTATGGTAAACAATGAAATAGAAATAAAAGCTCATGTTAGGGATTTTGAAAATACTTTAAGTTTTCTTTATAAGAATGCAAAGTTTAAAAAGAAGTATTTTAAAAAAGATATTTATTATGCTAGAAATGATGATATTTTAAATGATGATATAAAGTTAAAAAATTGCATTAGGCTTAGGGTAGAACATGGAGGCTATACATTTTGCTCTAAAGATAGAAAAATAGTAGACGGGGTTGAAGTTAATGATGAGATAGAGATAAAAGTAAGTAAGAAGAAGGCAAGATTCATAATTAATTTTTTATCATCACTTCAAGGCTATAGAGAGTATGTAAAAAAAGAGAAGAAAGGTTATGCTTTTACATATAAAAACTCTTTGGTGGAAGTGTCAAAGATAAAAGGTTTAGGAGATTTTATAGAGATAGAGTTTTTAAATAGTGAAGAGAGTGTAGAGAATCAGGTTTCTCAATTAAAAAAAATATTACAAGAAATAGGAATAGATGAAAAAGATATAGAAACAAGAGCGTATATTGATATGCTTAAAAAATGCTAAAGAATTATATATTATTTCCGAGAATAAATCATAATTTTTTAAGTTTATAAGTTAGGCTTTGTTTTTATGTTAAAAAGATTTAATATATGCTTGACTTTTTTTAAGGTATATGTTAATATACTTAAGTCTTAAAACATAAGGGCGATTAGCTCAGCTGGGAGAGCGGGTGCCTTACAAGCACTAGGTCGGCGGTTCGAACCCGTCATCGCCCAAAGTCTTCTAAATGTTTACATTATTTTTTAGTATATGGCAGGTTTTGAATATCTTTTAATTATAGTAGCTATTCTTTTTCTATTAATCTTACTTACTTTTCTTATTAAAAAAATTACTAAACATATTTCTATATTATTTGCTGTTATTATTATAATGGTGCTTTCTGTTGCTTCACTTGTAGGAATATATTTTAACTATACAACTAATATATCTGCAAATATGGAAACTTTCTCAATGGAAAAACAAAGAGCAGAGGAGAAAAAAAGACTTATTAGTAGTGTAAGTATGAAAGATGGGGTATTAGAGATTTTATCTTTGCATTTAGCTTATTCTAATAGAATATCAAAGCCTATAATAAGAAATGGAGAAATAGGATTTTATTTAGATGATATTTGGTTTAATTGGGCTGACGGTAAACTTTTAACAGATGAAGATATATCTAATGCTGATAATTATATAAGTTTTGGTTTTTATTCATATCCTGTTAACGGTCTTCCTGTTATACAAAAGGCCACACCTGAAAGAACTCTAGAGCTTCAGGAATATTATAAAAGAAGAATTAATAACAAAAAAATTATTAATAACACTTTTTTAAATACACTTTATGATGGTTCTTCTCCTAAGACTATGATGAGGCATATAAAAACAGTAAGCATATTAGGATATAGAACTAGCATACATGATTATATAGTAGAGCCTCTTTCCAATGCGAGTGTAGAAGTTAAATCTATGGCTCAAACTAATGTTCAAGTAAAAAATTATTTAGCATCATTAAAAACAGTTAGCGGATATGTATGGAAAATAATATCAAAAAGTGCAAGCAGAAGCTATCATAGTTATGGAGTTGCTGTTGACACGCTTCCTAAAAGAAGTAATGGCAAGCAAATATACTGGGCTTGGACTAGAGTGAACAATAAAGAGTGGTATGCTGTTCCTTTTAATGATAGATGGAATCCACCTAAAGAGGTTGTAAAAATTTTTGAGAAGTATGGATTTATTTGGGGTGGTAAATGGCATAATTATGACACTGTGCATTTTGAGTATAGACCAGAACTTATAATATACAACAGAATAAAAGAAGATGAAGAAGAGCTTTACAGACTCATAAAAGAATACGGTTTATATTAATTAATAGCATTAAAAAGTATATTTCTTAAATTGTTTTATTATGATATTTCAATTTTTTATTGTTCTTTTTCCCGCAGCTACGCGGTGCGGACTTCGTCAAAGAACCAAAAAGTGCAAGTGTTTTGTTTTATATTTATGAATATGCATTAAATGTGTGAATACTATAAATTTGTCTTAAAACTGCAGTCTTTTTGCTTCTTTGGGTCACCACCGAGTAGG
>NZ_SRZM01000122.1 GCF_019402445.1 Brachyspira pilosicoli | reverse complement strand
TTATTATGAAAAGACTATTTTTTTATATAATATTATTAATATATTCTACAGCATTATTTGGTTTTAGAGATATTGAGAGAGAGGATTCTTTCAGTTCTTCTAAATTCAATGATTGGCTTTTGATTGCTACTTTTAATTCAGACAATGTTCCTTCTTTTAAGTTTGTAAGCAAGCATGATGATAAAGAGTGGGAGAGTTTAGATTCTGCTAAAAATGAATATTATTACAAAGGCGATAATAGTAAGGCTGGAATATTTGCTATATACAATATGAAGTATTATCAATATAGAGGATACAATCCACTTTATACAAAATCATTAAATAATAAATATTCTAATATGCTTAAACGTTTTTATTTTTATAGATTTAGCGGTAAGGGTGCTGGATTAATTGCTCTAGATAATTCACTTGTAGCAGTTGATACTTATTCAAAATATGTTTATATATATGGTATGCCTATAAGAGAAAAAAGCACTTTTGGGGTTGATGTGCCTTTAGAGTGGGGGGCAGCTGATACTAATATGGCTAGCGGAAAAGATTTTATGCCTTTTTATATGTATGACCCTGTAGGACATGTTAATGAAGACGGCAGTGTTGTGCTTTATGACCAATACAAAGAATCTTTTTTAGATAAAGAAAAACGCTATAAACCTGTATTTAATAACAAATCTATATACAGATAATTGACATTATTTTAATAATATATCATAATATTTATAATTATGAATAGTTTTGATGAAAAGCCTATATTAGATTATATAAAAAAATATCTTCCATTTAGAGAAGAGCATATACTTTCAACGAGAGATTTATCTATAAAACTTGCAAAACATTATAATGTTGATGTTAATAAGGCATCTATTGCAGCATTATGTCATGACTTAGGTAAAAGATATAAAGAAGAAGAGATTAGAAAGATTTTATTAGAGTATGATAAGAAAGAATACCCTAAACATATTACTTCTGCTTTGCTCCATGCTAGAGTAAGTGCCATAATAACAATAGAAGAGTTTCATATAAAAGATGATGATATAATATCTGCTATAGAAAGTCACACAGTGGGCCATGCTAATATGAGTATGCTTGAAAAGATTATATATGCATCCGATTATCTTGAACCTACTCGTAAATTGGAAACGGCTGATAAATTAAGAGAAGAGATTTTTATTAATTTTGATGAAGCATTTTTAAAAGTGGTATTAGAGTCAATATATTTTGTACTTTCAAAAAAACAGTATTTATCTGATAAAACTATAGAGCTGTATAATTCATTAGTTATTAAGTAATAAAGGTATTTATGAAAAGAGCGTATATAATATTTGTAGCAGATTCAAAAGAATATAGAACTAAAAAAATCAATATAGACAATATTTTAACAGAGCTCTCTATGCTATGCGATACTGCAGGTTATGAGGTAGCTGATAGATTTTCTTTTATACAGCAGAAAATAGTGGCAGGCACTTATATAGGAACTGGTAAACTAGAATCTTTAAAAGAGAGTGCTATAGCTGACAGTGTAGAATATTTTGTTTTTGACAATGAGCTTAGCGGTTCACAGGTTAATGCTATAGAAGAAGGCTCTAATATAAAAGCATTAACTAGAACAGAAATTATACTAGAGATATTTGCAATGCGTGCCAAAACACTTACAGCAAGAATGCAAGTAGAGTTAGCATTTTTGGAGTTTGAATATCCGAGATTAAAGGGTAAGAGGAGCAATTTAAGCCAAGTAAGAGGCGTAATAGGTTTAAGAGGTGGAGCTGGAGAGAAGCAACTTGAGTATGACAGAAGAAGAGCAAGAGAGAGAATACATAAACTTAAAACTCAATTAAGCAAAGTAGAAAAATCGGCAAGCACTGGAAGAAAAGGAAGAGGCTCTACTTTTAGAATAGCTATAGTAGGTTATACAAATGCTGGAAAAAGCACATTATTTAATCTTTTATGTAAAGAAGACACTTATGTAGAAGATAAACTTTTTGCCACATTAGACACTCATACAAGAAAACTTTATTTATCAGATGATGCACCTGTTGAGGCTATTATTAGCGATACTGTTGGTTTTATAGATAGGCTTCCGCATACTTTAATAGCTTCTTTTAAGTCTACATTATCAGAAGTGGTAGAGGCTGATTTGCTTTTGCATTTGGTTGATTCTACAGATGAATATATTGAAGAGAAACTTATTAATGTTGAAGCTACAATAAAAGAGATAGAAGCTTCAAATATAAAGCGTATAATGGTATTTAATAAAGTTGATAGTTTGGAAGAAAATCAAAAAAACAAAATACTTACTATGTATGATGATGCAATTTTTATTAGTGCCAAAAACAATATAAATATAGATATATTGAGAGAAAAAATATTAAAAATAATTTTAGAGTCTTTTAATAACGGTTGATAATTTATATTTTTAGTATATACTGAAAGCGTAATTTTTTGTAAAAAATAAAATTATATTTTGTTTTGATATCTGGGACTTTACCACATTGTGCATGTTTTGCAATACCCAACTATTAAAGCTAAGATACTTGCACTTTTTGCAACTTTGACGAAGTCCGCAGAGCGAAGGCGGGAAAAAGTTGAATAAAATAAGACTTACATAAAAAGCAAATTTTTTTAATACATCATTAATACAATTTTTTTTAAGGAAAACATATTATGCGTTTATCGAAATTATTTATGCCAACACTAAAAGAAGCTCCAAGCGATGCTATAATAGCTTCTAATAAATTAATGATAAGAGCGGCACTTGCAAGAAAAATATCTAATGGGCTTTATTCTTATTTGCCTTTGGGTGTGAGGGTATTAAATAAAATATCCAATATAATACGCGAAGAGATGGATGCAATAGGCTCTAATGAATGCATAATGCCTATACTTGTTTCAAAGGAATTATTAACTCCTTCTGGAAGATGGGAGAGATTTAAAAAAGAATTATTCAGACTAAAAGATAGAAATGATGTTGATATGGCAATGGGTCCTACTCATGAAGAGGCATTTACTATTACAGCTCAAAATGAAATACAGTCTTATAAAGATTTGCCTGTTACATTATATCAAATACATACAAAATTTAGAGATGAGATTCGTCCAAGATTTGGGGTGATTCGCTCTAAAGAGTTTACTATGAAAGATGCTTATTCATTTCATATCACTAAAGAATGTCTTGACAAAACTTATAATGATATGAGCGGTGCTTATACAAAAATATTTAAGAGAATGGGGCTTGATACGGTTAGCGTAAAGGCTGACAGCGGAGCAATGGGTGGAGAAGGAAGCGAAGAGTTTATGGTGCTAAGTGAAGTAGGGGAAGAAACCATTATTTTCTGCTCAAAGTGTAATTATAGGGCTAATGTTGAAAAGGCTAATGTAATGGAAGATGAAGAGGCTAAGTCTTATACTGATAAAGCATTAGAGGAAGTATATACTCCAGATATAAAAACTATTGAAGATTTAGAGAAGTTCTTTAATACTTCTTCAAAGAATTTTATTAAAAGCATAATATACAAAACAGAAGAAGATGAAGTAATATTAGTTGCTATTAGAGGCGATTTAGAGATAAACGAAACAAAACTTTCAAATGCTTTAGGCGGACTTGATATAGAACTAGCTTCTGAGGATATTATAAAAGAAGTTACTGGGGCTAGGGTTGGTTTTGCTTCTCCTGTTGGATTAAAGAAAAAGATAAGAATATTTGCAGATAAGTCTATAAAAACAGTAGCTGATGCAATAGTAGGCGGAAACAAAGATGACACACATATAAAAAATGTTAATATAAATAGAGATTTTAATGTTGATGTTTGGGGTGATTTTAGGGTTGCCAAAGAGGAAGATAGATGTCCTGAATGCGGAGAGAAGTTGTATCAGAAAAAAGGTTTAGAGCTTGGGCATATATTTAAGCTTGGAGATAAATATACTCAGGCATTTAATTTTACTGTATTAGATGAAAACAATAAAGCAATTACTCCTATAATGGGCTGTTATGGTATTGGTGTTAATAGGGCTTTGGCTTCTGTAATAGAACAAAATTATGATGACAAGGGTATAATATTTCCTATAAGTGTTGCTCCTTATGAGGCTATAGTTGTTGCTATTGATAAAGAAACTGAAGACTCATTCAAAAAAGCAGAAGAGATATATAATGCTTTAAGTTCTATTGGTGTTGAAACTATGTTTGATGATAGAAAGGCTAGACTTGGTGTTAAACTTAATGACTGCGACTTAATAGGCATTCCTATGAGAATAATAGTAGGTAAAAAATCTCTTGAGCGTGGTGTTGTTGAGTTTAAGTTAAGAAAAGATTCAGAGAGTGTTGAAGTTAAGCTTGAAGATATAGTTGAATATGTGAAGGCAAAAAAGAAAGAATTATTTGATGAAATAAACTCTAAATTATAATAAATATTTTTAGTATGATAGAGCTTATAGATAATATTGATGATGATATAATAAAATCTATTCTTTTTATATCATCAAAAAGTGAATATATTACTTTACCTAAAAATTATATAAAAGAATATGTAGAAGATAAAAATCATAAAGTAGTTGTAATAAAGAATGATGAAAAAATAGTAGGCTTTATCATATATTTTTTGCTTTCTCCAGAAATAGATATTTTATTTATAGCTACTTATCCTAACAATAAAGGCTATGGTAAGAAGTTATTATCATATCTATTTAATGATGCTAAAAAAAATAATGTAGATAGTATAAAATTAGATTTGCATGAAAATAATATTAATGCAAAAGAATTTTATACAAAAAATGGTTTTGAGTGTATAGGCATTAGAAAAAAATATTATAACAATAAATATAGTGCTTTAATTTTAGAGAAACAACTATAAATTAATAGAATTTCTTAAATGCCAAGAAACAAAGTCCCGCAAATATAATATTAGGCATCCAAGCAGCTATAAATGGATTCATATTTCCACCATCTCCCATAGAGCGAAACATCATAAGTATAGAATAATATAATAAAGCAACCATTATAACCATTACTAAACTAACTACCAATACACTTTGAGTAGAAAATTTTGAGAATAATGAAGCAAGTAAAACAATAATAAATCCAGAGAAACAATATGATATTCTATAGTGAAAATCTGTTTCAAGGTTATTAGTATTTAAATTTACTTCTTTTCTTAATTTAATCCAATGCATCTCTTCAGTTAAACTCATAGAATCTAATAAAGGTCTATTCATAAAATGTTCAGGTCTTTCAAGTACATCAAGTGGATAGTTGGTTATTTCTTTTACAGATATGTTTTTTTCATCACTAAACTCTGCTAATATACCATTTTCAACATACCATCTTCTTTCATTATCATTCCATCTTACACTTGGTGATGATATTCTCATATCTATAGCACCATCTTTTTTTAATTTTACAATAACAGTATTTGTAAGATAGTTTTCATTAAAATTAAAGTTTTCTATAAAATATATATAATCATTAGCTCCAAATATATTTAATGCTCCAGTATATTCAGCTTTTTTATGTCCTCTTCCTAAATCATTAGCCTCAAAAGATATTTTATTCATAGGTGCAGCCACAAATTGCCAAAATCCAATAAGGCCCAAACATAATACTATTACTATAACAAATATTGGCGAAGAAAACTTAAATAAACTTATACCAGAGTTTTGTACAGCCAACATTTCTTTGTTTTTTACAAAAGTTCCAAGCACATAAGTAGAAGAAAACATTAAAGCTATTGGAAATAAATAATACAAGTTATGCGGTGTTCTTGCCAAGTGATATATGATAAAATATCTCATATTTTCTGGATGTTCAGTATAATAAGATAATTTACTACTTAAGTCTGCTATAGTTACTAATATAACAAATAATATTAGCGAACCTATAAACATAGATAAAAATTCTTTTAATAAGTATGAGTTAAGTTTTTTCATTTAGGTAAATTAATCCACATTTATTCCATAGTTTTCATTTAAATAAGTTAATTCTTCATTTATACGAGTATGTAATTCTTTTAATTTTTCAAGCAACGCAGAGGGTTTTGATTTACTACTTTTACCAGAACCGAATATCTTACTAATTTTTCTTTTAGCCTGCACTAATGTTCTAGCTTTAACATTAGGGTCTGGAATGAATTTTGAGGCATCCATACCAAGCAAAGCCCCCATATAAAGCATTCCTTCATAACCAAAATTATTATCTATGTCAGGACCAAAACTTTTTAATTTATCAAAACTCTCTTTACCATTTTGCATATATTCTATAGCTTCAGTATAAAATTCGCTAGCCTTATATTGAAAGAACGGTATTAATTTATCATAATTATCATTAGGATAAACACTAGCCAAATCTTCTAAAGTCCAACTTAATCTTAGAGATGATAAAGCTTTTTTGAGTGTAGGGGCAGAATCTTTAGTATGATAACGATATCCATCTAATGCCAAAAAATAACTAGCAGCCCCAGATATTAAATTCCTATTCTTTTTAAAATCTATACTAGGACCAAAAAACTCATGCATATATTTTGACCTCTGCTCATAGCTATCAAGAGCCTCATTAATTTTTTTACTATCAATCATACTAAACTCATCTTGAAAAGCAGCATATAAGCAATACGGGCAAACAGCCACAACATATATAAGAGGATACACTGCACCATATTTTTTACTCTTCTCATAAGTTCTTCTTAAATCATCTCTTAGATTACCAGCAATTAATCTTCCTCCACCAGTAAGAAGCATCTCATGATAGAACTCTTTATTACATACAGGACAAGTTCTTGGGTTTTTTTCAAAATATGATATTTTTAATTCTTCAGCCATAAAAAATCCTATTTATATAACTTTATAAACACTACAAATGTTAAATTAATTATCGGTTTATTTTTATTTTTCAATATCACTTATATTAAGCTTACTTATTCTAAGTTCTTTAAATAGAGTGTTATAATATGCTATATAAAACTCAGGATATCTTGCCGCATTAATTCTAACTTCCCCAACACTTTTCCCAAGAATTGATAAATCTATAATCTGACCATCTATATATATGTATTTGTTTCCATTTTCTTTTGTATATAATACCACAGGCTGAGATGCATAATCTAGAGTAGAGTCAAATGATATAATATTTTGGTCTTCTGTTGCTATTATGCCGTCTGTAAAAACTCCATCATAGAACTTCTTATATCTTATTTCATTCATATTGTCTTTGGTATTATATATAATATTAAACCTATTATGTGCCTCATGTTCTACGGTATATTGATTTACATTATTTAATATGGGGTTATTATCAAAAAAAGTAAAAGCAGTATTAGTTTTTCTTGAGGCATAAAATAAATTTCCTGTAGAATATTCTTTTATATATACAACATATCCATCATTTTCTGCTACTGGATATACTTTTTCTATTATTTTATTTGTATATACTAAATCTGAAAAGAAATTATCTCTATAAAACCTTGATACAGATAATATACCTTTACTATCTATAAAAAACAATATAGGTGAATTAAATGTAGAAACTACTAATTTCAAATCTATAATTTTTCTATTGTTTCTCAAATCCATAGCATAATTATTAAATGTACCTGAATTATCATTTGCATACCATATTTTATTATTTTTTAAATATGATATATGCATATTATCAGAATTGCTTGCTATGCTAATTAAGCTTCCTAATTCTCTATTTTTATCTAAGATTTCTCTTTTGAAATTTCCATTTTTACCAAACACATAAACAGGAGAATTAATTGTATCATCATAGTAAGCTATATGCAAATTATTATTTGGGTCTATTAATAATTCGCTGATATAAGGTGCATTATTTAAAGATGCTACCGACCAAGTTGAAATAGACTCAAAACTGCTTATTCTATAATAATGTTTTGATAATGGCGGAGCATCTTTATTAATATCTTTTTCATACTGAGCATTTATGCTAGAGTAGAAAACAATAATAGCTATTAATACTAAGAATATTTTATTTCTTTTTAGTCTTTTTAGTATTCTCATCTTTTAATTTTATAACAGATTCTATACCTTCTTCTTTTGGTCTTATAAATCTGCATTTAATCACTTTTCCATTTTCATCAAGAACAGCTTTTATATGAGAGTAGTAGAATATACAATGTTCTATATAAGCATTATCATCTACAATAGAGCCATATATATAGCTTACTCCTTTAATAAGTACATTTTTACCTATGCTAAGCGGATGTTTATCGCTTCCTGTAACATTAACACCTCTCTCTAATACAGTATTTTCACCAATATATACATTTCCTCTTATTTGGTTTCCAGCATATATTTGTACATTGTTAGAAAGCACCATTTTTTGATTATCTAGGCAAGATACTAATGCATTATCTCCTATATAAGTATGCTCTCCAAGTTCAATATTGCCTTCAAGTCTTGCACCATGGTCTATATAAACACCATAATTAATTTTTACACCCTTACCAATATAAGCCCCTTTTCCTACATATATATCAAGCGGTTTTTCATCTTTATCAATTTCTAATATCTGTTCAACTACACTGTCATCAATAAAGAAATCTTCTCCGTCATATATTGTGATAATGTTTTTTAATTTATTGTAAACATTATTTCTAGCAATAGATTCCATTTCTTTAAGTACAGTTTTATCATTAAAGCCTAAAACAACTCTATTGTCTTTTGGCATATATGTTGATATTGATAAATTATTATTAACAAACATCTCTATTAAGTCTGTTAGATAAAGTTCATTTTGAGCATTATTTGCTTTTAATTCTTTTATTAAATTTAAAAGAGGGTCAATTTTAAAACCATATATACCAGCAACATATTCATGCATATTGTCTAAAAGTTCATCTTTGCCATATTCAAATTTTTCATCTTTATAAGCCTTTACTAAATCCTCATCATCTTTAAGAGCAAGTATATCTTTATATTCTATTACCCCCATTACCTGACCCTTACTTCCTTCTCTATATTGGCTTTTTTTATGGTCTTTAGTTAATCCTCTAGTTCTTAATACTCTTCCATAATAGTTTCCGCCTTTAGGACCATCATACATAGCAGTCATTAATATCATATCTGTTTTAGCTTTCATAAACTCATCATGAAACTCTTTCATAGTGTTAGAGTCTATTAGCCCCATATCAGCGTATATAACATAACAATATTTAATGTTTTTTAAATCGCTCTTTTCAAGACCTACCTTTACAGCATGTCCAGTACCTAATTGTTTTTCTTGATAAGCGAAATTAGTATTAGCTTGCTTTCCAACCGCATTAGCTACTTCTAGAGCCTTTATTCCAACAACTATAGTAATATTGCTTTTATTTATACCATTTTTTACAGCAAGTCTTACTCTTTCTATGCTTGGAACTCCCCAAATAGTATGAAGCATTTTTGATGTTGAGCTTCTTATCCTTTTACCATGTCCTGCTGCCAATATTATTACCAAACTATCGTTTTTAGAGAATTTAGATGATAATTGCTCTAAGCTTTCTTCTATATTCTTTATATTATTCTCTTCTTCTCTTTTTGTCATAAACTAGCTCCTAATTTTTATACTTTATTATTTATTTTTATGGATTTGTTCAAATATAGGTTTTTTTATAATTTTGTTATCATTGTAATTTTTATTTATTTTATCATTATTTAACTTTGTTTTATTTAGTTTATCTTTATCCAATTTTTCTTTATCAAGTTTTTCTTTTGCATTTAAAATATCTTCTAAACTATTTCTTTTATAATTATTAGGAAGATAAGTATTTTTTGAATCTAAGGATAATTTATTTGTTTTAGAATTATTAAATGTTTCATCATCGTTTAACCATTTTTGCAATACTTTTGCAACAGATTGCGATAGAGCATCTAATTTTTGTTTAGCTCTTATATTGCCGCCTAGGTTTGAATCTTCTTTGAGTATAAACTTATATAATTGCATTGCTTTTATAAAATTTTTACTTTCAAAGTTATAATAGTCAGCAATCTTTTCTATTCCGCCAAAATAGGAAGCTGTAAGATAACATCTATACGCTTCTTCTATTTTTCTTTCATTAAAAAGTTCATTACCTTTTCTAATCAAGGCACTTTTAGTTTTATCATCTATACTCATGTTATGCAATTATATATTAATAATATTAAAGTTCAAGTATAATTTGTAATATAAAAAATATTATTTTATATATACTTGCTTATTTAGGCTTTTATATTAAAATACTATCAACAATAACATCGGAGTTTTTTATATATGTTTAATAGTGTTAAGGATAGATTAAAAGAATTAATAAAAGAACAGTATTTAATAATAGACGGTGCCACAGGTACAGAACTTCAAAAGAAAGAAATAAAGAAAGAATATTGGACTGTAAACGGCAATAATATAGAAGGCTGTAATGAGATATTAAATATAACAGCTCCTCATATAATGAAAGAGATACATATAGATTATTTGAATGCTAATGCTAATATAACAAAGACTAATAGTTTTGGGGCTATACCTTGGGTTTTAAGTGAATATGATATTTCTGATAAGGCTTATGAATTAGCAAAACAAGCGGCAGTTATAGCAAATGAGGCAAGAGAGGAATATTTAAAAAATCCTAATTCTAAAGGTGATTTAGACAGAGATATATTTATTGCAGGAAGTTTAGGGCCTGGTGTAAAGCTTCCAAGTTTGGGGCAGATTGGTTTTGATGAGATGTATAGCGGTTATACTTTAGCTGCAAGAGGTTTAATAGAAGGTGGAGTTGATATAATACTTCTTGAAACGGCACAAGATGTTTTGCAGTTAAAAGCAGCAATATTAGCAGTTAATGATACAGCTAAAAAATTAAATAAAGATGTTCCAATAATGGTTTCTGTAACAATAGAAAAAGAAGGCACAATGCTTTTGGGTACAGATATAGAGACAGCATATACAATACTTTCGAATTTGGATATATTTTCCATAGGTATGAACTGCGGTACAGGACCGGATATGGCAATGCAGCACATAAAAAAACTTTCAGAGATATCATGCTTTCCAATATCCATACACAGCAATGCAGGTCTTCCAGAAAATAGAGATGGAAAAGCATATTATAGTATGACACCTGAAGAGTTTGCTGAGATTAACAGCGAGTTTTTTAATTTAAGCGGACTTGCATTTATTGGAGGCTGCTGCGGAACTACTCCTAAACATATAGAAGCATTAGCAAAAAAAGTTAAAGGAGTAAAACCTAAAAAAACTGCATTAGAAAAGCAAAGACCCTATATAGCTAGTTTATTTAATTCTGTAAGCATTAAGCAAGAGCCTGCACCTTTAATGATAGGCGAGAGAAGCAATGCTACAGGAAGTAAAATATTTAGAGAGCTTATGATAGCAGGCGATATGGACGGTATGCTTGATGTGGGTATAAAGCAAGTTAAGTCTGGAAGTCATGCTATAGATGTTAATGCTGCTTGGGCTGGACGCAATGAGATAGAAGATATTACAAAAATTATTTCTGCTTATGTTAAACAGATTTCTTTGCCTTTGGTTATTGATGCAATAAAACCTGATGTTATAGAAGAAGCATTAAAAATATATGGAGGAAAGCCAATAATAAACTCTGCTAATATGGAGCAGGGGGAAGAGAAGTTTGATGCTATATGTTCACTTGCAAAAAGATACGGAGCTTCTATTATGCTTCTTACTATAGATGAAAAAGCTATGGCATTAACTTGCGAGGATAAATTAAGAATGTGCGAGCGTATGTATGATAGGGCTGTTAATGTGCATAAAATACTTCCGCATGATATTATATTTGACCCTCTTACTTTTACACTTGCAAGCGGTGATGAAAATAGTTTTTTAGCTGGTGTTGAAACTTTGAATGCTATAAAAGAATTATCAAAGAGATATCCTGAAAGCTCTATAAGTTTGGGGGTATCAAATATTTCTTTTGGTCTTAAAGAAGAGGCAAGAAAAGTTATGAACTCTGTGTTTTTGTATGAGGCTATTAATCATGGTCTTAGTGCTGCTATTGTTAATGTGGCTCAAATTCTTCCTATTTCAAAGATAGGTGAGAAAGAAATAGAATTGGCAAGAGAATTAATTTATAACAAAAATAAAACTAAAGAGCCTCTTATAAATTATATTAATTATTTCTCTGACAAAAAAGAAAAGAAAGAATTAACTGATGAAGAAAAAATAAAAAAGCCTATAAGGGAAGCTATAAGAGATGCTATGATTGACGGCGAGTGGAAAGATATGCAAAACTTACTCAATGAGGCTAAAGAAAATAGTGAAGAGTTTGGAGGAGAGAAAAAGTTTGCACAGGCTATAATTGATGAGATACTTCTTCCTACTATGGCAGATATTGGTGTAAAGTTTGGGGAGGGCAGTATACAGCTTCCTTTTGTTTTGGGGTCTGCTGAGGTGATGAAAAAGAGTGTGGACTTTTTATCTGAGTTTTTGGAGAAAAAGAAACAAGAGAAAACTGCTAAAATAATACTTGGCACTGTTGCTGGTGATGTGCATGATGTGGGTAAAAATTTAGTAGAGATAATAATAAAAAACAATGGATTTGAAACTGTTAATCTTGGAACTAAGGTGCCTATAGAGAAATTTATAGAGGCTTATCATGAGCATAATGCAGATTGTATAGGAATGTCTGGGCTTTTGGTAAAATCTACTGAAGTGATGAAAGATAATTTAGCATATATTAGAGATAAGGGCTTAAAAATACCTATACTTTTAGGCGGTGCTGCTTTAACTAAAGACTTTGTTGAAAACACTTGCAAAAAAGTTTATGGAGACAGCGGCAAAATATTTTATTGTAAAGACGGTTTTGATGATATTGTTGCCATAAAAGAGATAATAGCCGACAGAGATAAAGAAAAATAATAATTAAAGGATACCAACTACCAATGCCGGAAATAAATCACAAAAATCATGAACATCATATAAATAAACCTCCTTTCTATGGGAGAAAAGTTTTTGAGTTTAATAAGCAAATAGAAAAAGAAGCCTTTGATATGATTAATAAAATTAGGCTTTTTAGGGTTGGTTTTGGTTATTCTGCAAAAAATCAGGATATGGAAAAATATAATGAGATGATTAAAACAAAAGTAGAGCCAAAATACGAAGAGATGAAAAAAAATATTATAGAAAATAATTTGCTTGAGCCTGTAATGATTTATGGGTTTTATAAGACTATTACAGAGAATGATAGACTTTATATATATGATGACAATACAGACGAATCAAAAAATGAAAAAATAGAGCTTCCTTTAGAACGTATGGAGAGTGAGCCTTACAATTCTATAGTGGATTTTTTTGACAGAGATGAAGATACTATTGGTTTTACACTTGTGAGTCTTGGAGAGAAGTATCATAAATTTTTACAAGGTTTATATGATAATGATGAATATAAAGAGTATTATTTTTATAATGCATTAGGTACACATATTATAGAAAACTATGTTGATATACTCCAAAGCCATATGGACAATTTACTTAACTTAAAAAATAACGGCAAAAGAAAACATGTAGGATGCAGATATTCTTTTGGTTATAAGGCACTTAGTAATATGTACGGTAACAAGATAATATTTGATAAATTAAAGCCTGAGGAGTTTAATGTAATACTCACAGAAAGCTATATGATGGAGCCTGAACTTAGCACTTGTGCAATAGTGTCATTTTGTGAGGAGTCTTATTATTTTGCTAATTAATTTTGTATTATAATTTTTTTATATTATTGTTCGGAGATTGATATGAAGCTTGCAAAAATATTTTTAATATCTATTATTATTACTTCAAGTGTATTTGCTCAAACTAATACAGTTTATATTTCGGATAAGGGTAAAAAATATCATAGAGGAAACTGCAGAACATTAAGAGCTAGTAAATATCCTATAAATA
>NZ_SRZM01000121.1 GCF_019402445.1 Brachyspira pilosicoli | reverse complement strand
TGAAAGAGGCTAAAGTATATTTTGTATGTTTAGACCCCAGCAAACAAAATGAGGTATTAAACGGGCTTAATAGTGCTAAGGGAGTTATATTCTCTTATTTAAGAAAACAGCTTACTATAAGATATGTTCCTAATCTTACTTTCTATTATGATAAAACATTAATGGAAACTAATAAAGTATTAAGCGACATAAGAAACTTAGACATAAAAGAAGATAGTCAAGAAGAAGAATAAAAAATATCGGAGTAAAAATGCCTATCAAATCCAAGACAGATAGAAAAAAAATAACAACAACAAAGAAAGATATATTAAAAAGAATATCAAATGCTAAGAACATAACAATTACAGGACATAGAAATCCTGATGGGGACTGTATATGTTCTGGACTTGCTTTATCACTGCTTATAAAAAAAGTATTTAAAAAGAAATCTTATGTTGTTAATACAGATAAGATGCCTAAAGAATTAAAAAATGTACTCAATATAGATAAAGTTATTTTTGAAGTTAATGAAAATAATTTGCCTAAAAAAGATGTGCTTATAATACTTGATTCTGGAGATATAGAAAGAATTGGTTGGATTGCTGATATTACTAGCGAATATAATGAAGTAATATTTATAGACCATCATAAAGTAAGAAACATTAATGGCGTTACTATGTTTTATGATGATATTAAAGCTGCTGCTACTTGCGAGATAATATTTGACATATTTTCATCATATCTAAAAAATATGGATTCTACTATAGCTACCCTACTTTACTGCGGTCTTTCAACAGATACAGGCGGGTTTGTTTTCAGCAACACTACAGAGAGAACATTGCTTTTTGCTTCAAAGATGATGTCTAAAAAAGTTAATATAGAAAATTTAGGTAATGTTGTAAGAAAGAGATATTCAAAAACAGATGTAGAAGCATTAGTTTATATGTATAATGAGATGGTAATAGATGAAGATAAAAAGATTGGATATTTATGCTTAAAAGAAGAGATTAACGGTCATAACTTAAAAGATATTAGCGTAAGTGCATCTGACACTCTCATACAAATGCAAGACGTGTTAATAGGTTTTATAGTACATGAAAGCGATTATAATTTTAGGGTGAGTATAAGAAGCAGATGTAAAAAGGATATAAGGGAGATAGCAGAGTCATTTGGAGGCGGAGGACACCCTAAAGCTTCAGGATTTACAGTATCAAAAGAAAAATATAAAACTAAAGAAGAATTAGTAAAAGCTATAAAAGAAAAGATAGTTTTATTATTAGAATCTTAAATTTATGCAAAAAGACAATATAATAATATACACAGACGGTGGCTGCAGAGGAAACCCAGGTATAGGAGCTTGGGGAGCTATATTACTTAGTGAGAAACATAATTTAAGGCTAGAAATAGGCGAAAGCGAAGAGCATACAACAAATAATAAAATGGAGATGCAGGCTGCAATTAAAGCTCTTGAAAGACTTAAACATTCTCATAATATAAAATTATATAGTGATAGTGCTTATTTAGTTAATGGAATGAATAGTTGGATTTATTCTTGGCAAAAAAATAATTGGATTAAAAGCGATAAAAAGCCTGTTGAAAATAAAGACTATTGGCTAAAATTAATAGAACTATCAAAAAAACATAGTATTGAGTTTATAAAAGTAAAAGGACACTCATCAAACAAAGAAAATAACCGTGCTGATGAGATAGTAAATATATTGATGGACGAACATATAAAAAACGGCAGTATATCCGAGTTTTACAGCAAAACTGATATAAACTAAAAATTTTAAGTTTGTCAAAAACATTACTATATATAAAATAAAAAAACTTATAAAATATAGCTATTTATATATAACCAAAAATACTAAAAAATAACTTGAAAAAAGGTTTATTAGTGATAAAATTAACCTTAGTAATAAGAAATATCCAAAATATTTTAAGGAAACAATAATGCAAACAAGAGTATATAAAGCAGGATCTATAGTATATTTTGCTGGAGATAATTCTGATAGAGTTTATATTCTAAAGCAGGGTCAAGCCCAGAGCATATTTTTATCAGAAGAGACAGGGCATGAAACTAGAGAATTAATCAACATAGGTGAGTTTTTTGGCGTAAAAAGTATACTAGGTACTTATCCTCAAGAAGATACTGTTCAATGTTTAACAGATTGCGTTATTATTATTTTAACATATAGCGAATTTGAAAGTTTAGTTTCAAAAAATAAACCAATAATCATAAAAATGCTTAAAGTATTTTCAAATCAACTAAGAAGAATAAACAGAAAAGTTGGTATATTAGTAGAAAATACAATAGATGAAGAAGGTCCTTCACCATTAGAGGGGCTATATAATATTGGTGAGTTTTATTTCAAAGCTAAAAAATATAAAAACGCACTATATGCTTATAAAAGATATATACAATCTGCTGATGAGGATTCTGTATTTTATCATACTGTAGAGCAAAGAATAAAAGAATGTAAAAGCTTATTAAATATAACAGATGATAGTAATATAGCTCCATTAGAAGACAGCACAACAGAAGAACCAAAAATAATAAGCAAGCCAAGCACATCTATAGCAAACACTTCTATTAACAATAAAGATTATGACAGGGCTTTAGAGTTTTATGAGAGAGGCGATTATGTGAACGCTATAAAATCATTTAATGCTCTTTTAAAAAATGAAGATAAAGATGTGGCTGAAAATTCAATATTTTATATGGGGAAAGCTTATTATTATATTAATAAATATGATAATGCTTCTAAGGTTTTATTATCAGCAATAAAAACATATCCGAAATCAAAAAATGTAAAAGAGGCAATATTATATTTGGGTAAAAGCTTTGCTAGTATTGGGGATAAAAATAAGGCAAAAGCATATTATCAAAAAGTTATGTCTATACCTCCGATGGATAGTTTATCACAAGAGGCTAATGACAGCATACAAAAACTTAATTAAGGATAAAAAATGGATAATATATATTCACATACAAAAAAATATGAAGCTGATGATATAATATTTTTGGAATATGAAACAGGTAATAAATTTTATATGGTTCAAAGTGGCTCTGTAAAAATAACCAAAGTAATAAAAGACGTAGAAAAATTATTAGATATAGTTTATCCTGGAGATTTCTTTGGAGAGATGGCTATACTTGAAGGTACAACAAGAAGTGCTTCTGCTATAGCAAATGAACCTACTACATTGCTTGAATTAACAAAAGAAAACTTCCAAACAATATTAGGAAACAACACAGCTATGGCATTAAAATTATCTAAAATGCTTGCCAAAAGAATATTTGATGCTAAAAGAAGATTATTAATACTTCAATTGCCTGAAACTGATTTGAGAGTTTATGATTGTTTATTATTATTGGCTGAACTTCAAAATATACCAAGAGATCATTATTATGACCCTCAAGAATTGAATGCTACTATAGCTGATATAGCTAATTGGTGCGGTATAAATGTTAATGATGTACAGAAAGTATTAAACAACTTAATTAAATCCGGTAAAATTGATGTACATACTAATACAATAAAGGTAAGAAATTTAAAAGAAATACAAAGACAAATAGACTTAAAAAGAAAAAAATAATTATTCTTTTATGCTATTCTGTAAATTAGTAAAAGATTTTTAGTATACAATAATTCTTATTTACTCTTGTATTATTTATAAAGGAAATACAGTTATGCTTGAATTTGAACCTATAAGTTTAGATAAACAAAAATTATATAATAAATATTTTTCTATCACTCCAGAACAGTCTGCAGATTATACTTTTATGAACCTCTTTGGTCTTAAAGATATATATATGCTAGAATGGGCTTTTACAGAAAAATTAGTATGGATTAGACAACGCTCGCCTTATACAATATATTGGGCTCCTGTTGGAGATTGGTTTAATACTAATTTTTGTAATGATATGAGTCCTTGTGAAATATCAAAAGAATCTATAATTAGAATACCTAAAGAATTAGCTTTATTTTGGGATAAATATACTAAAATAAGCGTAAAAGAAGTGAGAGATGAATGGGAATATTTGTATGATGTTGATGAATTAATTAATTTAAGCGGAAAAAAATTTCATAACAAAAAAAACTTATATAATCAATTTATAAAGAATGATTTTGAATATAAAAATATAGATATAGAAAATGAAGAAATGATTAAGGATATATTTGAGTTTGAAAAGAAGTGGGAAATAAATGAAATGCAAAACAATAATGAAGAAATAAAAACAGAATGTGAAGCTTTTGATAAAAATAAACTATTAACACATGAAGTTCGTGCTGAAGCAGATATTATGATGATAAATAGTCTTATAAATAATTGGAAAGAAATTGACGGAATCACTGGAGGAGTTATATATATAAATAAAAAAATCGCAGCATACACTATAGCAGATTTTACTATGAGAGATACTATAGTGGTGCATTCTGAGAGAGGAGACAGAGATTATAAAGGAAGCTATCAGGCTATAAACAGACTCTTTTTAGAAAACAATAGAAGAGATGGATATAAGTTTGTAAATAGAGAGCAAGACGTTGGAGATTTGGGTCTTAGAAAAGCTAAATTATCTTATAATCCAGTTAAGTTTGTAGAGAAGTATTCTGGATTTTGTACTGGAAAATAATAAAAGAAAAAAATAAGCCCTATAGATTTTTTAATCTATAGGGCTTTTATATATATAAATCAAACACATACTTTGTCTAAATAAATTTCTTTAGCTTTAGAGTAAAACTCTGAAGCTTTGTCATAATTACCATTAATAAATTCAATGTTTCCTAAATGGAAATAATCACTTGATTTTGGAGAATGTTTTATATTCTCTAAATATTCTTTTTTACTCTTTTCTATATTAAGGTAATTATCCTCTAATTTTCTGTTTCTTAAATTTTTCAAAGCCATAGTTTCAGGGCTATCAGCAGGATACATCTCTAAAGCCTGTAAATACATGTTTTCTGCCCTCTTATAATCTTTTAGCTCATGCAAACAAACTCCATAATAATGATAGTCATTATAATCAGCTAAATTATTATCAACTAAAACTTCATAAAATTTCATAGCCTCTTTATACTTCTTATTAGCAAAGAAATAATTAGCCAAAAATACTAAAGCTATTCTATCTCTATTATCTATTTTCAATATATATTTAGCTGTATCTATTCCCTTATCTTCTTCTTTTAAAACATTACATAAAGATAAAAATTCATAATAAGGTACAAGGTCATTTCCATTATATAAAGCAACACCCTTTTGATAATGTTCAAAAGCCTCTTGCAATTTGCATTCTTTTTTGGATATAGAGCCTAATATAAAATAAGCCTCTGCTGCCATCCAATATTCTAAGAAAGTATTTAGAAAAACTTTAGCATGCTCATAATCACCATTATTAAATAGAGTAATAGCTATCTTTAAATAAGACTTCATATCTTCGCCATTACTTAATCTAATACTTCTTTTCAATGCCTCAACTGCTTCAGTATTGATTCCTTTCTTCAATAATTCTTCGGCAAGATTACTCAACTTTATAGCTTTAGTATTGATAGACACAGTATTTCTCCTTAAATTATATATTAGTGAAAAGGTCTAGCATAAACTTCACTAGAAAATTCACTTTCTATATCTCCTCCTTCACCACCTATAGTTGTTACCCTAAAGTAGTAAAGCTTTCCATATTCTAAATTATTAATAACATACTCAGTTTGATTACCATCTACTATAATAGGATTATAATCATTATATATTCCAGATTTAGTACCATAATATATTTTATATCCGCTTACATTTTCATGACTTCCTTCCCAATTCAAAACTATAGAATTATTAGCAACAATAGCCTTTAAATTAGTAGGTGCTTGAGGAGTTCTTCCTTCATGATAAACTATCTCAACTTTATTTAATGAAGGACTATATTCCATAGATGAATCACTTTCTAATAATGCCTTAACTTGAATATATTTAATCTTAGGACTCATTATAATATTATTAGTTGAATCTAAAAGTGTCCATTCTATATTACTGTCTTCTTCAGAAAAATATTCATTAGAAGTTCTATAATAAACATATACACCTGTAGCATTACTAGTCTTTGCTATATAATTTATCTCATCAATGAAAATATTATCGCTATTAAATTGCATTACTTTGCTTAGTACCTCTCCGTTTGGCATATATCTTTCTAAATTAAAATTTCTTTTATAGTCTGGACTAAAATAAAATCCATCCATTCCACCTATAAATCCCTGTCCTAAATATATAGGTGCTATACTAATATTACTTATATCTAATACATATGGAGAGCCCATTCTATCGCCTGTACTAGTTAAATAAATAACCTGATCTTCAAGTCCGTCTATATATTTCACTAATTTTCCTGTTTTAGAATCAAAACTAATGCTATGATGTCTCCATTCATTTTCTTTTAAATATTCACCCTCAGACAAAATAACATTGGTATATTTTCCATTATACATAAATAAATTATTAAACTGCCAAACTAAACGACCATCTATTATATTAGCCCTAATACCTGAATATTTAGTAGTATCACCATCTTGATATATAGATGTCTTTGACAAAACCTTTGAGTTCATTCTTATCTTATAAGGATTTAAATAAAACTCTATTGTAAAACTATTTACCGAAAAATTATCAAAAAATGAATAGCCTTTATTTTCTATCTTAACAAAAGATTTTATATTTGGAAACAAAACTCCAATACCAGCATTGGCTCCTTCCATATATTTTATATCTTTGCTATAAGTTATTCCAGAATAGTTTACTTTATTCATTATATCTTTTGAAAATAAGCTTGATATATCTCTTCTATAAGATAAACTTCCTGTATTATTTAAACTAAAGCTGTTAGTTATATTATTAAGACTACTAGAATATATATTATTAGTATCTGCAAATATATTATAAACGCTTTGGGCAGCATTAATATTTAAACTTAATGTAAAAGCCATTAAAATAGCTATATATCGCATATTTAAACCCATATTAAAATATTACTACATAACTATTCGGATATAATTAATTTTACATTATTAAAAAAATATAATAACAAATAGAGAATTAATGTTTTTATGAGAAATTAATAAAAAAATTGTATATTTTTATATTAAACATCTAATACAATTAAATGATTATCATTACTATCAAAATGGTCACACATATAAATTTTATGATTATTTTTTTCTATAACAGTATTTACTTTTACCCTATTATGACCTACAACCTGATTATAATCAAAACAACCATCTTCTTTTAAATCATGAATATCTGCCCATAGTATACCAGCAAACATGCTCATTCCTCCCCTTCTATAAGAGGCAATGTTGCAATCTTCTTTACAATTTGAATAAACCATATTAATAATTTTAGTTATATCAGTAAAATCTTTAATATCATATTTTTTCTTTATATAATTAATCCAACCATTCGTAATTCCAGCATGAGTAAATACATAATCTTTTAATACATAAACTACATTAAATATATCTTTATTATCATTAAAAATTTTATTAAGTTCACAAGCATAACTTTTTCTATATCTGCTTGCTGTAGGATATCCAACTATATACTGAAAATCATGATTTCCTATAAGAAGCTCAACTTTAGAATTATTATTTCTTTTAAACTCTATTACATCTTTTAAATTATCAACAATCTCTTTATCTGTAAAAGTAACCCAGCTATCATCACTATAATCACCTAAAAAAACTATCTTATCAAAATTATTATCTTTTAACAAATATTTCCAGCAAGGCTTACCATGTAAATCACCAATAACAGCAATTTTCATATTATAACCTCCAAAACAAATTGGATGATATTTAAAGTATAATTATACAAAAATGAAAAATCAAGCATATTTTATATAATTATTACATATATAGTTTATTGACATCATATAATAAAAGATTTATAATCACTAATCAATTAGGAATGTTAATGTATAAAATAAATATATTAAAAAATAATATCAAAGACATCATAATAGCAATTAGTTTTATTATAATAGTTTCTATTATTTATATAGTACCATTTGTTACAATGGATATTTATAAACTTACAAATAATTTATCTAATTTGGAAATGTTTTTTAATAATGAATTTATATTTCTATTAAAAATATTATTTTCTTTTTTAATACCTCTTAGTTTTTTTATACTTAATATTTTATTTTCAATCAATAAAATATGTTTAAAATCTATAATTATAACAGCAGTAATAATCTTTATAATATCAATTTATTTATATAGCTTACCATATGAACTATTAATAAAAATGACTATATCAAAAGAATATATAAAATTATTGATTCATATATTCTCTGCTAATATGCTTATTATTTTTGCATTAGCTCTTTCGTATATTAAATATGATATAAAACAAATATCTAATTTATACGACTTCTATACTATGATAGCTGAAATTGTTATATGGGCATTTTTATTATATTTTGCAATATTTATTATTTTGGTATTAATATTTGCTTCACTTAAACTAAATAATAAACTAGATATAAAAAGACTTACTATATTTTTAGTACAAAACAATATGCTTAACTTAAAAATATTATATAGTATATTTATTATATTAAACTCTTCCATAATATATTTATCATATCTTCTATATAATAAAATGCAAAACACTAAATTATCAATAACTATATCAAGAACTATAAGTATATTCATATCAATTAGCTCCCTATCATTAATAATACTAAACTTAAAAAATAATATATTATTATCTCATAAATTATTTTTTTATTTATATGTATCATTTTTAATTATATTTATAAAAATAATTTTCTTGTTTAGAGCAGATAAAAAGCTAGATAAATACGAATATATTTCCTATATAATATCAAATATATTTGTTATTATA
>NZ_SRZM01000120.1 GCF_019402445.1 Brachyspira pilosicoli | reverse complement strand
ATATTATAATTAATAATAATTACTAATAAGGATATATTATGAATACTGTTAAAGAGAAAAAAAACATTATATTATTAAATATGGGCGGTCCAAGAAATATTCAAGAAATAAATACTTTTTTAGTGAATATGTTTAATGATTATCATATTCTAAATATAAAAAACAGTTTTATAAGGAATATGGTGGCAAAAAAAATAGTAAACAAAATAAAACCTGATGTTATAAGTCATTATGAAGCTATAGGCGGAAAATCTCCAATAAATGAATATACAGAAAAGTTGGTGAATAAACTTAATAAATTAGATAGTTCATCAGATTATAAATATATTATGAATTATACTCCTCCTTATGCTTATGATGTGCTAAAAGAATTAAAAAATAGAAATGTAGAAGAAATTACATTATTTAGTATGTATCCTCAATATTCAGAAGTTACAGTAAAATCATCATTAGAAAGTGTTTATAAGGCTATAAAAAAATTAAAATATAATCCTAAAATTAATATAATAGATAGATATTTTTATGATGATAATTATAATAATTCTATAGTACAATTAATAAAAGAGTCAATAGTAAATAAAAATCCTGAAGAATATGTATTAATATTTTCAGCACACTCAATACCAAAAATGTACGCTGATAAAGGCGACCCATATGAATATGAATGTAATTATAATATAGAAATATTAAAAGAAAAACTACATGAAGAAGGACTTAATTTCAAAGATATTGTTCTTTCTTATCAATCAAAAATTGGAAAAATTGAATGGCTTTCTCCTGCTACAATAGACATAATAAAAAAATATAAAGGAGAAAAATTAATAATATATCCTTTAGCATTTACAATAGACAACTCTGAAACAATTTATGAAATAGATATGGAATATAGAAAAGAAGCTATAAGTAAATATGATATAAAAGATTTTATATTAGTACCTTGTTTAAATGATAATTTAAATTTTGCTAAAACTATCATTGAGTTATCAAATAATGCTGAAATATACAATTCAAATATATCAGATATTAAAGAAATAGTTTAATAAATATAAATAAGTTATTGTATTTTTCAATTTTGATTTTTTATTAATTATAATTTTTTATTTATGTTTTAAATATTGATTAAGTATATTAATATAGACATAAATAAATTTTAATATAATTAAAAAACTTACAGAAATAATTTTCTTGACAATATATTAAATAATAATATTATCTTTCTATAAACATTTTATAAGAGGTTTTTACAATGAAAAAAATTAATATAGGCTTTATAGGAGCAGGTTCTATAGCTGAAATTATGGCTAAGACTATTTCAAAAATTAAAGATGTGGAATCTTATGCTGTGAGTGCAAGAGATATAAAAAGAAGTAAAGCATTTGCTAAGAAATATGGATTTAAAAAGTTTTATGGTTCTTATGAAGAGATGCTTAAAGATGAAAATGTAGATTTGGTTTATATAGCAACACCTCATTCTCATCATTATGAGCATATAAAATTATGTCTTAATAATAATAAAAATGTTTTATGCGAAAAGGCTTTTACTGTTAATACAAAACAAGCTAGAGATGTTATTTTACTAGCCAAAAAGAAAAAGCTTTTACTTGCTGAGGCTATTTGGACTAGATATATGCCAAGCAGAGAAATAATTAACGAAACTATAAAAAGCGGCATTATAGGTAAAGTAAGTTCTCTAACAGCAAATTTAGGCTATGTTATAAATAAAAAAGAAAGATTGATAGAGCCTGAGTTAGCAGGAGGAGCTTTACTTGACGTTGGAGTTTATACTATCAACTTCGCTCTTATGGTATTTGGAAATAAAATAAAAAAAATAGATTCTACTTGTGTGAAAACTAAAAAAGGAGTAGATGAACAAAACTCTATTACGCTTACTTTTGATGACGGCAAAATGGCAGTATTAAACAGTACTATGTCAGCACTAACAAATAGGGAAGGTGTTATTAACGGAGATAAAGGTTATATTGTTGTAAAAAATATTAATAATCCAGAAAGCATAACAGTTTATTCATTAGATAGAAAAGTTGTAAAAACTATTAAAGTTCCAAAACAGATAAGCGGTTACGAATATGAAGTTATTTCTTGTGCAGATGCTATTAGAAATAAAAAGTTAGAATGTAAAGAGATGCCTCATGAAGATATTATAAGAGTTATGAATATAATGGACACTTTAAGAAGAAGCTGGAAGATAAAATATCCTTTTGAAAAGTAAATATAGTTGTTTAAAACTAAGTTGATAAATATTTATATTGTTTTAATTTAATAATTAATATTACTAATAAAAAAATTATAATACCTGCATACATTTTATAATAAAGATATATGCAGGGTTATAAAGGTTTTACTTTGTAAAATAAGATTTTACTGTTCCGTATATTGATGAAGTAAATCTCTTATTAATTTCTAAAGGATTTATATATTCTCCTTCATTGCAGTTTCCGTTTTCATCTAGTTTGTGGAAAGCAATATTTTTAAATGTTACTTTTTCGTTAGCCTCTATTCCAAACCACATATATTCAAAATCTATACGGCATGCAATATTTAATATTGAGTCTTTTAATTCATAATAAGTATAGCTTCCGCCGTCCTCAATATCTCTGCTTCTTTCAAATGACATTTTATTTGCCATTGACATTATTTCGCCTGCTGTTATTTCTCTATCTTCAAATGATATAATTTTATTATTTTTTATATGCTCTTCTTTCACTTCTTCAAATAATAAGTCAAGCTGATTTATAGGCTGTAATATTTCGTAGTCGCTTAATTGAGTTTTCCATTTTGATAATTTTTCATCGTCTAATTCTATTGGGTGAACTAAAGTAATATTTTTTTTATTTTTAATGCTGTCTTCAAATATATATTCTTCTTCATCAAAAGTATTAAAACTTCCATCTTCCATATATCTAAAGCTTTCTATTAAATTATTATTTCCATCATAAACTCCCCATATAAGTTTTAAAGCAAATATATTCATTATAGGGTTGTCCACAAAAAGCTCAGTAAAAGTTTTATAAGACCATTTACGTCCGTTTAATAAAACTTTATTTAATCTTGTTATCTGATTAGAAGTTATCATTTTTATATTTTTCTTTATCAAAGTTAATTCTTTTTTAGAAGCATCTGCAGTTTCTTTATCGTCTTTGCTGTTTGGTGCAGGAAGTGATTTTAAAACTTTGTCATTTGAATCTGTTACCTCGATAGTGAAATCATTTTTTATTTGAAGTTTAAATACTCTGTTAGCTTCTCCTCCATAATGAAGTTCTCTCATTCCTTTTTTATCAAAATCTAAATCTGGAATTATTTTGTCTATTAACTCATCTTCTGAAATCTCTAATGCTTTGGCAGTCTTTTTTAATGCATCTTTAGCAGCATTTTTTACCTGATTATTTTTTACTTTTACAGACATTGTATCAACTAAAACTAATGCAAATTTGCTTGCATTTAATGCTATAGCATATACTGCATATGCTGCTAATGCTCCTCTTGAATTTAATGCCCATTCTTCAATTTGAGTTTTTAATTTTAAGAGTTTATCTTCAGGCTGGAAAATACAATATGGAATAAGTATATTTTTTAATTTTGTATCTGCTTTATTGTTAAGCCAATTGGTATATATATTATCAAGTGCATTTCTAAATGAATCAATATCAAAGAACTCTGCTATCTTGTTGCAGTCTTTTAATATGGAAGGCTCTTTTAATGCCACGTATTCCATAAACACATACTGAACTATTTTTAAAGGTGCTTTATTTGTTTTATCTTTTAATAGAATATTAGAAAATATATTTTCATCTATATCTTTTATTAAACTTTCATGTCCTTCATTATAATATTTATTTAAATGTGCTTCTATCTCTTCAACACTTGTAAATTGAAAATCATCATCAAACTTTTGTAAATCCCAATATTTAATAATTTCTTTATAAACTGTTCTTGATGCTTCTTTTCCTTCATTAGCTAATTTTTCTACTTCGCTTCTTATAATGCTTTCATTATTACTGATTACTGATACACAATGTTTTTTTATTTCTTTTGATTTTGCTGTGTCGAGAACTTTGAAAATAAAATCGAATTTATTATCAATTAAACCGCTTAACTCATCACTGAAAATATAATTAATAAATGATATAGTACCTTGAATATTTGATGTTATAGAAGTGATAAATGATTTATCTTCCATAATAGATTTTGTTTCTTCCACATTATTTTTTATAAGAGTGATAATATCATCTTTTGAGTCTAATAATGATAAATAAATATTTTTTAGCGGTACTTTTTTATCATTAACTAATTTTTCTTTAATTGATAAAATATCTCTGTTATAGAATATTTTTTGAATAGAAACATAAATAGAAATTTTACCATATATTCCATAATGCTTTAATAATTTAGTAGTAATTTCTGATGCTTCATCATTTACTTCGTCAAGCGACATTATAGCTGACAAATAATGACTATGATTGCTATAAGGATTTTCTTTTACATATTTAATGCTTTTAGAAGTTATATTATCAAAACTTTCAATAGCTACATTTCTTTCTAATAAATCCACGCATATTTCTTTTAACTTTGCTACAATAGAATTAGTATCAATATTATATTTATTATCACCGCTTGCAAGCATTATTGATGAAAGCATAGCATAATCAAGATATAATTGTTCAAATTTTGATTTTTCTATTATCTCATAAAGTTTATAAAAAGTTTCTTTGTCTTCATCATATAATTTTTTTATTTCCAATGTATGCTTAGAAATAAAAAGATGGTTGTTATTAAGTATTTTGCTTAATAAAATACATTCTTTAGGGAAAGAGCATGTTTCTAAATATTCAGGTATAAGTTCTCCCCTATAGTAATAATATAGTTTATCCTCTGAGTAGCTTTTAAATAATCTTTTATATAATTGTCCTGTTCTTCCTACCATTTCACGTGATATATTTACAAGAAAATAAATCATATTATTATCTTTATTTAAAATATTTATTAATCTTTTATACACTTCTTCATCTTTATCAGCTATAGTAAAAAGCAGTGCAGTAGTTTCTTCATCATTAATTTTTAGAGAGTCTATATAATTTAATAATTGTTTAATAAGGCTTTTATCATCATCTCTATTTATTAGGTATACCAAAATAGTTAATAATAAATGAGGAGCTCTTTTTAATAATATCTCATTATCATTTTTTACTTTTTCTAAATATTGATTAAAGTCTTTAGGCATATAATGTTCTAATCCTAAAAACCCCAAAAAATTATTTACTTGTATTTGTATATATTTATATGCTTCATTATGGATTAAACCAGACTTAGCATATTTTGTACCATATTCTCTTTCATATGTAATATTATAACTTTCTATTAATACTTTTTCTAAATCTTCACCGACGCATAATCTTAAAATTGTATTGGTAGTATCGCCTTTATATATATATTTAATTACAGCTTCAGCGTATCTTGATATAGCTTTTTTATCTTCTTCTTTAGTATTTTCATCAAAATAAAACCTAAAAATCTCATCATAACCATAATAATTTTTAAAAATAGGGCAGCTATCTGTTCTTCCGTAAAAATAATCAATTAATGCGTCCTTATTGTTTTCATATTGTAATATTTGTTCAAACTTATTTCTTATTTGTTCTTCATTATTATTTTCCATATATCCTCCATCAACGGTATTTTTATACAGTATAATTGATTTTCTTTATTCTGTCAACCGCGAGCTGCGGCACCGCATCCATACCTAAAGGTACTTCCTTCGGTCGCAGGCACTTCATTCGGTCGCCATGAAGGACTTCGTCAAAGTTTTTACCCTACGGGTAGGCTTCGCGAAAAGTGCAAATGTTATAACTTTATATGTTTGGAATATATAAAGCTAAA
>NZ_SRZM01000012.1 GCF_019402445.1 Brachyspira pilosicoli | reverse complement strand
AATTATAATTTATAATTTTAAATAGTGCTATTGATTATTTTTTAATTTTCTGAAATTTGCATCAAAGCTTATATTTATATGTGTGTAATTTGAGTTTACACTGCTTCCTATTACTAAATTATTAGGATAGCTCCAATTTCTAAGAGGTACATTAAAATATTTTAGTATACTATTTGCTTTTTCTAATTGTATTGTAAATATATAGTTTGGATTATCATCATCTATCTTCTTTGTTATTTCATTTAGAGTTTTTTGACTGTTTATATTATTTATTGTTGTTTCTATAGCCCTAATGTTTTCACTAAAAAAGTATATTTTATCTATAAATGTATAATACAACGATGAACCGTTAGGAAAAGTATAAGAATATATATAACTATTATTATAATTTTTCTCTGACTTTGTAATGTTAATATATTTCTTTAATAATTCATTTTCTAATTTTGGCAATATATTATCATAGTTTTCTATATTAAATATCATAACAGGATAAATTATTTTGCTTGATTCTATATAAGCTAATGCCATCTCTCCATACAAATCACTAATAATACTTAAAAAAGAATATTTGTTATTCATCTTATTAAATAGGTTTAACAATTCTCTTTTTATTTTTGTATTATCATCATTTTTCAAATCATTATATATAATAGGATATAGTCCTGAAATATAAGATTTTAATGATAAATAAACAACTGTATTTTGATAAGGCAAATAATTTTGTATATTATTTTGTTTATTTAAATTATAAAGTTCAAATTTATCAGAGCCTCCATATTGATAATCAACAAAAATATCCATTTTGCCATTATCATCATATAGTTTTATATTTCCATATATGTTATAAACATCTTTAAAATATTTTATTGGATTAAACAGCATAGAGCCTTCGCATTTATTATCATCAAATAATTTTTTATTTATATAAAAAGAAATATCGGGATTATAATTTAATGATGAGTTTTGTAATATACTGATATTTTCAAAATTTCCAGCTTTAGCATCAAAGAAATCTATAATTTTTTTTATACTTGGATAATTTTTGCTGATTATTACAATACCATTATAAAAAGAAAAATAAATTAATGGCTTATCATTTATTAGTCCAAATACTTTATAATTATTATACACTTCTTTTTTTATTTCATATTTTACAGTGCCTATATTTACCGTTTTCAAATTAAAAAAAGTATTTGCTAAAAAAGTATTAATTTTACCTACATCAAAGAAATACAATAATTCTGAATTTGAAAGATTATTATTATATTTCCATAGAAGTATGGAGGCATTTCTAGAAGTTAAAATTTTAGAAAATTGTTTTATAAAGAAATTTGAATTATTTTTTAAATTATAAAAGAAAGCATCAATAGTTTTTATCATTATAGAAAAATCATACATCGATTCATCATGAGAAATCCTATAAGCATATACAGAGCTAGTAAATTTTGATATACTTTCATTTATACTTTTAGCACTTATATACATAATACTATCTTTGGGCATATTAATATTTCTCATATTTTTTTGATGTAGTCCAAAAGGATAGTATCCTATTATAAGCCCTACAGCTAAAATTATTATTAGTATTGAAGATACTATAATAGTCGCTTTTATTTGACGTCTTCTTTTAATGCTTATCATATTTTATATACTCTAAACCGCTATTACAATTAATTATTTTCGTCATTTTAGTTATATAATTAAATTATGAAAATATATTCTCTATTCTTAATATAATTTATTAATTATTAAATACAAAATTCCGTATTATTATTTTAATTAATTTTATAATTGATAATTGAATAAAAGTATTATTTATGTTATTATAAATAGTAATATTTTTGTGTTTTTTACGGAGGATAGTAAATAATGAAAGTAGCAAAATTTGGTGGCTCTTCGCTTGCTAATGCTGTACAAATAAAAAAAGTTGTAGATATAGTTTTATCTGATAAAGATAGAAGAATAGTTGTAGTTTCTGCACCTGGTAAGAGGGTAAAAGAAGATACAAAGGTTACCGATTTACTTATAGCACTTGCCGATGCAATACTTGCTGGAAAAGACGGTAATCATGAATTAAAGATAATATTAGAGAGATTTAAAAGTATAATAGATGATTTAGGTTTATCACATTCTCTTTTAGAAGAGATTGATAAAGACATAAAAAAGAGAATATCAGAAGATAGAAGCATTGCTATAAAGTTTACAGATGGAGTTAAGGCACTAGGTGAGGATATTAATGCTAAGGTAGTAGCTTCATATATTAATAGTTTAGGAGTAGAGGCAAAATATGTTAATCCTAAAGATGCTGGGCTATTATTATCAGAAGAGTTTGGAAATGCTGCTGTACTTGATGTTTCTTATAAGAATCTAGCTAAATTAAAAGATGAAAGTGCTATAGTGGTTTTCCCTGGATTTTTTGGATATACACAAAAGGGAGATGTTGTAACTTTCCCAAGAGGTGGAAGCGATATTACAGGTTCTATACTTGCTAAGGCAGTGAATGCTGAAGTATATGAGAACTTTACTGATGTAGATGGAGTTTTGGCTGCTTCTCCTAGTATAGTGGATAATCCTAAACTTATAGATGAGTTTACATACAGAGAAATGAGAGAACTTAGTTATGGTGGTTTTAATGTTCTTCATGCAGAGGCACTTCAGCCTGTTTATGAGGCTAATATACCTGTTCATATACTTAATACCAATAACACTGCTTCAAAAGGTACTAGAATAGTTGCACAGAGAGATAAATTAAAAAATCCTGTTGTCGGTGTTTCTGGAGAATCTGACTTCTCTTGTCTTTATGTTAGTAAATATCTTATGAATAGAGAAGTTGGTTTTGGCAGAAAATTATTGGGTATAATAGAAGATGAAGGTATACCATATCAGCACGCTCCTTCTGGTATAGATAATATATCTGTAATAGTTAGAGGTTCTACTTTAACAAAAGAGAAAGAGAAACGTATTTATGAGAGGGTACGCGATGAGCTTAATGTGGATAATGTTTTCTTTGATAATGAGTTGGCTTTAGTAATGCTTGTAGGAGAGGGAATGCAGGAGGTTGTTGGCATTTCTGCTAGGGCTATGAATGCTATTGAGAAGGCAAATGTCAATATTGAAATGCTTAATCAGAGTATTAGTGAAGCTAGTATTATGATAGGTGTTAAAGAAAAAGATTTGAATAAGGCTATTAATGCTGTTTATAAGGCTTTTTTTACTGAACAATAATTAGTAATAAATTGGAGAAAATTTATTTATGAAAAAAGGAGTAATATTTCCAATTCATTTACTTCTTTTGCTTAATATACTTACCTGTGGATTATTTTATTATTATTGGATATACAAAACTACAAAAGAAATAAAAGACTTCACAGGTAAAGAAGATATTAATCCGTTGATTGAAGTATTATTAGGTTTCTTTACTTGCGGGCTTTATTTTAAGTATTGGTATTATAAATATGGTAAGGTAGTGTATAAAGAAATGCCTAATCAAATTGGAATGGATAATACTGAAGATAAAACGGTTATGATAGTTTTAATAGATATTGTTATTTTTATTGCTTTGTTTTTAAATATAATATTTAGTGTTATTATTTTTGCAATTAGTGTCAATTATATAGATAATGATATTGATAGAATTTTTGCTGTTTTAAGAGTTATTCCTTTTAGCCTTATATATATAGTAAATGCATCTTCTCTTATTTTGCAAGATAAACTTAATAATATTTGGAAAAAAGCAGATACAATATAATAAATATTTTATTATATTATTTATATATAATTAATTTATAGAGAAAATAATAATGAAAAAGCTTTATTTATTTTTATTGTTTTTAAGTTTCTTTAGTTCTGGTTATTTATATTTTTATGATGATAGTAATTTTACTATGATACCTTATGAGAGGCTTCCTGATATTTCAAAAGAATTTATAGAAAATAATTTTAATGATTATACTATACATAACACCATGATGAGCCATCATTATATAGTTGTATTTAAAGGCGGAAGTTCTATTCAATTTAATTTTAAAGGAGAATGGATTAATATTATAGGAAATAGGAATATTATACCATTTGAAAAAGCAAGCAGATTTATACCTTCAAATATTATAAATACTCTAAAATCAAAATATACTAAAATAAACTCAATATATAAAAAATCTAAAGGCTATCAATTTAAAGTTGATGATGGAAAAATAGTTTCTTTTGATAAAGAAGGAAATATCATTTAAAACAATTAATGATTAGATTGACAAAAGATATCAATTTATTATAATATTATCAATGATATCTTAATAGTTAA
Organism: Brachyspira pilosicoli; assembly: GCF_019402445.1. GTDB lineage: Bacteria > Spirochaetota > Brachyspiria > Brachyspirales > Brachyspiraceae > Brachyspira > Brachyspira pilosicoli_B. The sequence continues at coordinate 4,664 of NZ_SRZM01000012.1, read as the reverse complement.
TAAAAAGGTAAAAAAATGAAAAAAATACTTATAATATCTTCAGAATATACAGGTCATGGACATAAAAGTGTTCATACTGCTCTTATTCAAGGTTTTGAAAAATTATATAAAGATAGTGTTGAGATAAAAGTAGTAAATGGTTTTACTTTGGGAGGTCCTGATTTATTAGCTGCTGAGAGACTTTATAATCAATGTGTAAAATATTTTCCTAAGCTTTGGGAGAAGATTTTTAAGTTTTCATTTAAAAACAAGGACTTTATTAATAAAAATAATTCTATAACAATTAAGAGAAGTTTTTTAAAGATTTATAAACAATATAAGCCAGATTTAATTTTGAATGTGCATCCTCTTTTTAGCGGAAGTTTATTAAATATAATAGAGAAGAAGAAATTGGATGTGAAGTTTTTTATACTTATTACAGATTTAATTACAATAACAAAGATTTGGTTTGATAATAGGGCAGATAAGATAATAAGTCCTTCAAAAGAAGCTACAGAATATATGATAAAAAACGGAATAGATAGAGAAAAGCTTATAACATTCGGTCTTCCTGTAAGAAATGGTTTTGATGCTCCTTTTGCAAGCAAAGAAGAAATTATTAAAAATACAAATATTGATGGAAAATTAAAAATATTAATACTAAATAATTCTGAAAAAACTAAAAGACTTTTATATATAATAAAAAATCTTTATAGTAGATATAATTGTGAAGTTACAATAATATGCGGAAGAAATAAGCATACATATAATAAGCTAAATAAATTTTATGCTTCAAGAAGTTATAGTCCTCAGATAATAGGATACACTCAAAATATAGCCAAACTTTTTCATGATAATGATATATTGATAACAAGGTCAGGTCCTACAGCTATAATAGAGGCAGTTAATTGTATTATTCCAATAGTATCTATGGGGGCTTTACCAGGTCAGGAAGAGGAGAATCCTATTTATATACAGCAAAATGGTTTAGGTTTAGATTCAAAATCTACAGATGATATTTTCAATAAAATAGACTTACTCATTGCTAATAATAGAGAAAAGCTTGTAAAAATGCGAGAAACACAATTTGATTATTATGGTAGAAATGTTAGGGATGATATTGTTAAATATTTAGCTGATAATATTTAATCTCTACCACTTTTTGTAATATTACCATCAAAGTCTATAGTAATTTTTCTTCTGCTTTTGAATTGTATTTTGTATTCTTTACTTTTTTTCTGAATATATATTACTTTTTCTTCTGGAAATTCTTTTTTTATAGTATTTTTTATATTATCTTCAATATAGTCTATAGATATTTCATCTCCGCCACCGCTTATAGTATGCCAATCTCCATTAAAGTTTACATATATTTTTAATCCACCTTTAAATATTAAAACATATCCGCCAGATGATTTAGCAGCCCTATATAAATAATAATCTGAGAAATATTTGTCAGCAAACATTATAGAGCTTTTAGGTACTTCACTTAATCCAATAGACTGTGAATATAGATACACATTCATTATTGATAATATAAAAAACATATAGATTATTTTTTTCATTTATTAGTACCTCTCAAATTATAAAAGTTATATATAAATATTTCTAAGTCTTATAGTTTTACATTTCCAGCAATATAGTATCTTCCATCAGTGGCACCCTGAAAACCAACATTAAACTCTGCCGGACCAGCCTTGAACTTACCAAATAGAGCATATTCCAAATATATTTTAGCCTCTTTATCTTTTATATGCACCATTTCTCTTAAAGCAATATTGAGCATATACCATTCGAACCCTTGTTCTAATCTTATATAATGAGCATCATTTTGTCTCCAAGTATATTCAGCAATACCATTAAGCCAAATTGTTTCGTTCATAAGAGGGAATCTAAAAGTAGCAGAAGCCTGAACAAGCGAATCAAATAATGTTATATGATAATTTTGAGGCTCTCTTCTATTTTCATGTTCATACAAAAAACGCACTTCTATATTTGGTATATTAAATCTAAGTAATAATGCTTTTGGTATACTATGTCTAAAATCACCTTGAGAATATGCTATTTCATAATGATTTCCTATAAACCCAACTCTTATACCAGGACCATTTAATACTTGAGGTATATAATAATCTGGAGTATCTATATATGCTGGGTTTTGTGTAGTGTCATAATAATGCGGCATAAGCATAAATGTTGTTGTATTAATATCAAAGGTAGCTTTTCCTCTTGCAGAAACTAATATTCTATCTACAAATACAGCCTGTACACCTCCATCATATATCCCTCCATTTCCTCTTATATATGGGTAGTTTATATCTGGGTTATGTGTATCAAAATATCCATATGCTGTAATAAAACCTGTAAATTGTATATAATCATTATGAAAAGTTTGACCAATAGTAGCAAAAGTATCTCTCATATTAAAAGTATTTACAGTAATTGCATAAGAGAATGTTGAAACCAAATGGAATTCTAATGGGTATTTTTCAAAGAAACTTAAATTTTCATCATTTGGGTTTGGCAATGTTCTTTTATAATCATCTCTAAAATAGTCTGGTTTTATATATTGAGGAAGTTCATTGTTTCCTTCTCTTCCTATAAACATATCAAAGGCATTTGGTAGTTTTGGCATTATTGCATTGGTATATGCTGTTTGTGAGTTTAAAATTGAAGAAGCTATTATCAAAACAAAACAAGAAAGAGTGAATATTTTTTTCATAAATAAATCCAAATAACAAAATATTTTGATATTATATATATAAATATTTTATTGTCAATTTTAAAGATTAAGACATTTTGAAAAAATTCATTATCTTTTTTAATTGCTGAGCTTGTTCTAATATTTCTTTTGAAGAGAGTGCAGTTTCATCAACTAAAGTAACATTTTTATTAGTAATAGCATCTATTTTTGATATAGATATATTTACATGTTCTATAGAAGTTTCTTGTTCTAATGCCGTTGTGCTTATCTCATTCATTATTTTAGCTGTATTTTCAACTTTTGATTGTATATCATCAAATATTAGCTTAGATTCTCTAGCAGTTTCTGCAGATTTGTTAATTTTTTCATATATATTATCTATTAATAATGTTATATCTTTAGCTGAAGTTTGAGAGTTTTGAGCCAAGTTTCTAACTTCTGATGCTACAACAGCGAAACCCTTCCCATGTTCTCCAGCACGTGCAGCTTCCACAGATGCATTAAGAGCGAGTATATTAGTTTGAAAAGCAATATCTTCTATTGTTTTTGTGATAGTTTTAATTTTTTCGCTATCCTCATAAACTTCTTCTATATTTTTTGTAGTTTCTGATATACTTTTAGCACCTTTTTCTACAGCTTCTTTAGATGATGCCATCATATTATTTCCATCTACAGAATTTGCAGTTGAACTTTTTATTGTAGAAGCCATTTGCTGTATTGCAGATGATGTTTCTTCCAAACTGCTTGCTTGTTCTTCGGTTCTTTTTTCTAAATCATCACTTCCTCTAGATAATATTAGAGCTGATTCATTAATTTTTTCTGAAGTATCATTAACTTCACTAATTATACTGGATAATGCATTTCTCATTTCTCTAAAAGAATCTGCTATTTCTCCTATTTCATTATTTTGGAATTTATGGTCTTCTAATACAAAATTTCCTCTTGACATATCTTTTGCTTCTTTTGCTACAACTTTTAAAGGAGAAATTTTTATTTTTGTGTAAAAATATCCTATTATATATCCAACAATAATTCCTATTATTCCTATAATAACTCCTGTAGTTATTAATTTATTTTTATTTTGATTTAATAGCTTATTTGGTATAGCAACCGCCAATTTCCAAGGAAGATTATTAGCAGAATAAAAGAAGCATGATTTTTCAATAGATGATTCTGTAAATGATAAATAACCTTCTTTTTCATTAATTACATTATTAAACTCTTTTGGAAACTCTTTACCAATATTCTCTAATAAATTATGCATTATAATATTTTTTTGATTGATAATAAAAATTCTTCTATCATTATCAAAATTATCTCCTATATTAATTAGCATCTCATCAACAACTTTAGACCAATCTAGTATTACAAGCATAGCTCCCAAATAACTTTTATCAGTCCTTGAAAGTACAGGAGATATACAGCCTATAATCCATTTTCCATCATTATTTTTATATATATAGTCTGATAATGTAGGTTTTTTTACATTATTAAATTTTTGCCACAATTCTGGAAATAATTCAGATATTTTTTTACCAGTGATATTATCTCCTTTTGATGAACTATTTATAATAGTGCTGTCTTTTTCTACTAGTGATAGGCTAATTACATACGGATTTTTTGCTCCCATTAATCCTAGTACAGTTAGCATATTGGCCTCTGCTTCAACGTTTCTTTGTATCATATAATTAATTACAAATGACAATGAAGAATAAGTATCTGCCAATACAAGCTGATTTTCAGACCAAGAGTTTATAAAAGTAGTGTATCCTTTTACAGTGGTTTGAAAGCCGTCATAAGTAGCTTTATCTATAGCTTTTGAAGACATTCTTACTAGTGTAAAGATTGATATAAATAGTAATGAAGTAATAAATATATTAATTGCCATAGGTATTTGTATTGTTAAACTATTAAATTTATTTTTCATTTTAATAAACTCTCTGAAATTATATTATATAATATTTACCTGTCTAGGGTATAT
>NZ_SRZM01000119.1 GCF_019402445.1 Brachyspira pilosicoli | reverse complement strand
GCATAAAAGTCAATGAGAAATTATTATATAATTTTTAGTTATTAAAAAAAATATTTTTTGTTTTTTCATATTAATGCGATAATATAAAATATAGTTTATTATAATAATTATTTTGTAATGTGTAAAAAACATTGATTTTATTATAAAATACTATAAAATTAAAACATCTAAATTTTAAAGGGCGGTATATTTATGAAAGTAAGTAAATACATGGTTTCACCTTCCGTACCAAAAGAATTAGAGCCATTGATGGAGATAACTAAAAACTTTTGGTGGTGTTGGAATCAGAAAGCAATTAATTTGTTGAGGAACATAGATATTGATAACTGGGATAAAAAAGACCATAATCCTATAAGACTTTTAGGAGAATCTTCACAAGAATGTTTCGATACTATGCTTCATGATGATGCGGCTATGATGAACTTAGCTGAAGTTTATGATGAGTTTAAGACATATATGAATCAAGAAACTTGGTATGATAATTTAGATGATTCTCAAAAAACTAAAAATGAAAAGATTGCATATTTTTCTTTTGAATATGGCTTGCATGAATCTTTGCCAAATTACTCTGGTGGTTTAGGAATATTATCTGGAGACCATTTGAAGTCTGCTAGTGATTTAGGTTTGCCTTTTGTTGCTGTTGGACTTTTATATAGAAAAGGTTATTTTAGACAATATTTAAATGCTGATGGTTGGCAGCAGGAATATGATATAGAAAATGACTTCTTCAATTTGGCATTAGAAAAAGTATTAGATAAAAACGGCGAAACAATGAAAGTTGACGTTGATTTGCCTGGAAGAAAAGTTTATGCTCAAATTTGGAAGGCTAATGTTGGAAGAATAGAGCTTTATTATTTGGATGCTAATATAGAAGAAAATAGTGTAGAAGACAGAGATATTACAGCTCAACTTTATGGCGGTAATTTAGAGACTAGAATACAGCAAGAGATACTTCTTGGTATTGGAGGTATTAAAGCATTAAACAAACTTGGCATTAAACCTACTATTTATCATATGAATGAAGGACATAGTGCTTTTCTTTCTTTAGAGAGAATGAGACAGCTTATGGAAAACAATCATCTTGATAAGAATGCTGCAAGAGAGGTTGTTTATAGTTCTAACGTATTTACAACACATACACCTGTACCTGCTGGTAACGATGTATTTCCTATGGATATGGTACAGAAATATTTTAGCGAATATGTTAAACATATTGGCATGTCTATGGATGAGTTTTTAAGACTTGGAAGAATTAACCCTGATGACAATAAAGAAAATTTCTGTATGACAGTTTTAGCACTTAATTTGTCTGCTGAAAATAACGGCGTAAGCTTGCTTCATGGTCATGTTTCAAGAGCTATGTGGAAAGATATATGGAAAGGAGTTCCAGAAGATGAGCTTCCTATTGATGCTATTACTAATGGTATTCATACATTAAGCTGGATTTCTTTTGATATGCAAAACTTATTAGATAGATATTTAGGTCCTCGTTGGAGAACTAAGCCTTTAGAGCATGAGGTTTGGGAAAGAGTACAAAGAATACCTGATGCTGAACTTTGGAAAACTCATGAGAGAAGAAAAGAGAGATTAATTGATTTCTGCAGAACTAGATTAAAATCTCAAATTACAAATAGAGGCTTTACAAAAAATGAAATAGAGCATGCTGACCAAATATTATCGCCTGATGCTTTAACTATTGGTTTTGCGAGGAGATTTGCTACATATAAAAGAGGAACTTTATTATTTAGAGATTTAGATAGATTAAAGAAGATATTGAGCAATAAAGATAAACCAGTACAGATAATATTTGCTGGTAAGGCACATCCTCATGACAATGGCGGTAAAGAGCTTATTAGAGAGATATCTGAAATCTGTAGAAGAGAAGATTTTAGAGACCATATAGTATTTTTAGAGGATTATGATATTAATGTAGCAAGATATATGGTTCAGGGGGTTGATGTATGGCTTAATAACCCAAGAAGACCATTAGAAGCTAGCGGTACAAGTGGCATGAAAGTTCCGCCTAATGGTGGTTTGAATTTCAGCGTATTAGATGGTTGGTGGGACGAGGCTTATGATGCTCAAAATGGTTGGGCTATTGGTAATAGAGAGCAGTATTCAGATTTAGAGTATCAAGATGATGTTGAAAGTAAAGCTATATATAATGTATTAGAAAATGAGATTATTCCTCTTTATTATAATAACAGAGGAAGAGATGATATACCTCGTGAATGGGTTGCTGCTATGAAATGGAGTATGCAAACTGTTTGTCCTGTGTTCTCTACAAATAGAATGGTTGCTGATTATTATAATAAGTTCTATAATAAAGCAAGCAAAAGATATTTGCATATGATTAAAAATGACTTTGAAAAGCCTAAAGCATTAAAAGAATGGAAACAAAATATATATGATAAATGGTCTAAGGTTTCTTTTGAAAATACTATTTCTGAAATGCCTTCAAGAAATTTAAAAGTTGGAAGCAAATTTGAAATAAAAACTATAGTAAATCTTGGAGATATAGCACCTGATTCTGTGAGAGTTGAGCTTTATTATGGTAAATTAAGCATGAAAGAAGAGATTATAGAGCCTTCTATAATTGAAATGAAACATTCTGCTGATTTAGGTAATGGAAGACATTCATTTAGCGGAGCTTTAGTATGTAACAATAGCGGACAGAGCGGTTTTGCTATAAGAATGTACCCATACAATAAAGATTTGAGTTACAAATTTGATATGAAGCTTATTATTTGGAGCTAATATTATTTTGATTTAGATATCAAAGGGTTTAACTTAAATATTAAGTTGAGCCCTTTTTTATTTGTATATGCTAAAGAATTGTATTTTGTTAAATCTGTATTTTTTTGAAAACTTATATTAGATTTTTATTGTAACGAAAACTTTTTGAATATTTAGTATGATTTGCAAAAGTACAATTTTTTAAGAAACTTATGAATTTATTAGTGTATATTAATTTATTATTTTTTATGAGGATAAAAATATGTTGGCTGTATTTGTTAATATGATTACTGTTTTTATTGGTTCTATTGTTGGAATAATATTTAAAAATAATTTATCAAAAAAATATGAGAGAGTTGTATTTATTTCTGCAGGTATTATATCTTTAACTATAGGTATTTCTATGGCTATTATTACTGAGCATATACTTATATTTGCTATATCTATTATGCTTGGAGGGCTTACGGGTACTATGCTTTCTATAGAAGAGAAAATTGAATCTTTTGGTAAAATTATAAAAAAGACTTTTTCATTTAAAGATAATGTGGGGAATTTTAGTTTAGGTTTTTTAACATCATCAATACTTTTTTGTTCTGGTTCTATGGCGATAGTAGGTTCTTTTCAGGCGGGTACTAACGGCAATTATGATTTAATATTTACTAAGAGTGTGATAGACGGTTTTGTTGCTATATTTATGACAACAGTTTATGGTATAGGGGTTGCTTTTTCTGTGATTAGTATATTTGTTTATCAGGGAGCTTTAACTTTGCTTTCTTCTTTTTTAGAGCCTTATGTTTCTCAAACTATGCTTAATGAGGTTTCTGCTGTTGGAGGTGCTACTGTTATGATGATAGGGCTTAATCTTTTAAATATCACAAAAATTAAAACTGGGGATTTTTTGCCTGCTTTGATTTATGCTATTTTTTTGGTGTTAGTTATACCATATATTTCTTTTTTATGATATAATTAAAATATTACCATTTTTTACTAGGATTATTTATGAATACTATTTTAAAAGATTATTTGGAATATGCTAAAGAAAAGTCAAATATAGATGAAGTTCAAGATACAAAATTAATTAAAAAAAATGAAAAGTTTTTAAAATTAAAAGAATTAGAGCATTCTGATGATATGCCTAAAATATGTAAAGAGCTTTCTCTTTCACTTAATGATATGGATATATTAAAATCTTTTAGTGTTTCTAATTTTATTGCACATTCATTTTATCATGATGATAATATTGATGAAGAGATTGGCAAAAGAATAATAGATTTATTTTACAAAAATATTTATTATGCCTGCAAATATATAAATGACGCTGCCTTAGCATACAACATAGATGAAGATGATTTAACAACTGATGATATAGAGAATTTAGATATTGATATAATGTATAGAATAGATTATGAGGCACTTGCTGCTTTTACTGGCATTGATACTATGATACCTGCAATTATGACTTTAACATGCGGCAATCTTAATCTCCGTGAGTATTTTAGAAGTTTAGAGCCTACTGAATATATAGAGTATATAGAAACTTATATTCCTAGTATGAGATATTTACATGTTGGAATTGATGCTTCATTAAAAACAAAAATACTTGTACTTTCTCCAAAAGTTGAGAGAGGATTTTTTATTGAAACTGCTGACACTAATAATTGCTTTCATTTAATTACGCTTCTTGAAAATGAGATTTACAATAAAAAGTTATTAAAGAGATATGGAATAGACAATTTTGAGTATAATGACTTGGTTTATAAAGTGGCAAGAGGTGAAGAATATTCTCAAGAGATTATTGAAACAACAGCTCATCAGCAATACTATACAATATATGCTTTACAAAGTGACGGTTCGTACAAAATAGAAGATGATAATGGAGAGCTTGATTTGGATAATATTTTGCATAGCGATATTTCTCCAGAGGATATACCGCAAATTGAAGGCACTCCTATTATTATAATGGACAGTGAAGGCATGTGGACTAAGCCTATAAAGTGGGATAATAGTTATTTTACAAAGCTTCATCAGAAGTTAAACCCATATGTTAATATATTAGACGATATTACAGACGAAGAATATAAATCTTGGATAGAGAAGATAAAGAAGTTTAATAATGGATAATATTTATTTTATAATAATAAATATTATCTAATAATTCTTTATTTCTTAGAATTATTTTAATTTTCCAATTATAAAAAAAATATATTAAAATATAGTATATATAATATTGTAACTATAACTTATTATATTTAATGGGTTTCATCTGTACATAATGATAATATTTTATATACTCTATCTATTTTAGATTTACAAAAAAGCATTCTAAATTTTGAATTTCTTCCTTCAATATCTACACTATATAGTTTATCAGATTCATACATTTTTAATATTTGAAAATAATGTTTTAATTTATCATCTTTATTAAGAGGGTGAATATTTCTTGATTGTAATTTTTCATTAGATGAAAAATCTTTTAAAGTTTTTAAGATATCCTTTTCTCTACCTTTTATTTTATCATCAATATTACAATGTTGTAAACAAATATATTTATAATCTATTTTTTCAACAATTTTTGGAGTTTTTAGTTTTTCTTTGATTTTTATATTATTTTTATTCTTTTCTTTCATGGTTTATTCATTATCGAATTCTATTGTCTTTTTAAAATAATCTTTCATAGAATCTATAGTAATTATATTATCATAGTTATTATTATATGCTGTTTTCCAAGGAGTTTCTGAATGTGTTTTAGTAACCAATTCTAAACCGCTTAAATCGCCATAATGTTCAAGAACCATATCAATAGTTTCTCTTTCATCTTCTTTAGATATGCAAGTATTTTTATCATTAATGTTATCAAGACATATAATATCAAGCCCATGACTTTTATATTCATTATAAACATTAATTACAACAGGTCCATATTGTAATGCTTCTATTTCATCATCAAAAATAGTAGTGTCTTTTCTAGCTAAATGAATACCTTGACAATAATACAATAACTTTTGTAATTTTAAATTATCTACAGGTATTAAACCTATTATATATTCAGCTAAATCTAATGCTTTGCACATACAACACTCCATTAAAAATTATTTTTAATATATTAAATATAATACAATAATTAATAATAATCAATCATAAAACTAATATTATTAGCATTATAATAAAAATAAAATTCTAATTAATAAGATTCTTCACTTCGTCCCAGCTTAGTTTATTAATATCACCCATTGAATCGCCTACTACTGTATCTATAAGCACTCTTTTTTTGTTTTGAAGCTCTAAAATCTTCTCTTCTATTGTGCCTCTTGTTACTAGTTTATAATTAGTTACCACTCTTTTTTGACCTATTCTATATGCTCTGTCTGTGGCCTGGTCTTCAACTGCAGGATTCCACCATAAATCATAATGTATAACTGTGTCTGCCTGTGTGAGGGTTAGTCCTGTGCCTGCTGCTTTTAGGCTAAGTAAAAATATAGGAGCTTCTCCTGCATTAAATCTATGCACTAAATCCATTCTGTTTTTTGTGGTGCCGTCTAAATAAAGATAATTTATATTGAGCTTGTTAAACGCATCTCTCATAATATTAAGCATTCTTGTAAAAGAGCTAAATACTAATACGCTATGCCCGCCTGATATAGCCTCTCTAATCATCTCTATAAACATATTAAACTTACCGCTTGTATGACTCTCTCCTCTTAAATCTTGATGCATTAGTCTTGGATGGCAGCAAACTTGTCTTAGCCTTGTGAGAGCTGAAAATATTTCTATATGAGATTGAGCAAAACCTTTTCTTTTTACCGTTTCAAATATCTCTATTCTTGCAGCTTCAAGTATTGACATATAAAGCTCTTTTTGGTCTTTAGTTAAATCGCAGTAATTTACAACTGTGTGTTTTGGAGGCAAATCTTTAAGTACATCTGTTTTAAGTCTTCTTAATATAAAAGGTGCTATTCTTGTTTTAAGATTATCTAAAGCCTCATTTGAAGTTTCTAAGCCTGATAAAATAGGAGCTTCATAATCTTCAATAAAGTCTTTATGTTTGCCCAAAAAACCCGGCATTAAAAAATCAAACATAGACCACATTTCACTTATGCTGTTTTCTATAGGCGTACCGCTTAATGCGAGTCTTTTTAATGATTTTAGGCTTTTTACTGTTTTTGCATTTTGTGTATTGGCGTTTTTTATATGCTGTGCTTCATCTAGTATCACATAATTAAACTCATTTTCGCTAAGTGCTTTTACATCTCTTCTTAAAGTAGAGTAGGATATTATAGCTACATCATAATTGCTCACAGCCCTAATCTTTTTCATTCTTGATTTTAAGCTTCCTGTTAAAACTATTGCTTCAAGAGATGGAGCAAACTTTTTTATTTCATAATACCAGTTGGCAACGCATGAAGTTGGTGCTATTATTAAAGAAGTGAGTTTCTCTCCGTTTTCTTTTTCTTTTAATATTGTTGCTATAGTCTGAAAACTTTTTCCAAGACCCATATCATCTGCAAGTATGCCGTTTAATGACATATCTGCAAGTTTTCTAAGCCATTTATATCCTATAAGCTGATAATTTCTAAACTCTCCTACTATGTTTTTTGGAGGCTCTTCATCATAATCAACTCTTTTTATATTTGATATTGTTTCTATTGCACTATCATCTAAATCTAATTCTATACCGCTATGTTTTTCAAGCATATCAGCAAAGTATGGAGCACTAAACATTGGAAGTAAGTATCTATTATCTTCATCATTTTCTATAGGGTTATCTTTAAGCATTTTAGCTATATAATCAATAACCTCTAAATCTATTGGCACAAATGAACCATTTTGAAGCCTTATATATTCTTTGTTTTCTACTTTTACCGCTTTTATAATATCTGATAAATCATGTATCTCTTTAACTCCTTCAAATGAAAAATTAATCTCAAAGAAGTTAATGTCTTTAGTGAGTGATACTTTCATTTTAAGAGGTTTTACATTTAGTTTAAGAGATTTGAAAGATTCACTGTAAAAACAAGTCCAGCCTTTATCCTGAAGCATAGGTAAAATTTTATAGCATAAATAAAATATCTTCTCATCATCTGATGAAGCAAAAGTATAATCTCCAACCTTATCCAAATATTTAGATAAAGTATTACAAAAATATTCCTCTTTTTCTTTATCTCTATATATTTCATTTACCTCATTATCAAACATATTGCTGCTTGTAAATTTATTAGTATAAGGATCAACCGTAAAAGAACCATATTTGAATTTTATAGTAGAAAATACATTGCTTCCATCATAGTCCAAGAATAATAATGCCTGTGCAGGGAATGCTAATATTTCATTTTCTTTTATGTTTTCAGGAAGTTCTATATGGAAATCTTTTTTTAAGTTTGGAAGCACCCTTGAACAAAAATCTTTAATATATGCTCTATTAACAGTTATAGGCTTTTTAAATATGTGTTTTTTTATCTTTGGGTATGATGGATTAGTTTCATAAAAAATATCTTTGTAGAGTATATAATCGCAATTCTCTCCAAATGTATAAACCTTGTTAAGCTCTACATCTTTTATATTTATATCCAATATTAAATCTTTGTTTTCATTGTAGTATGTTTCTATAATAATATTTAATACTTCATCACTGAATGTTATAACCTTGCTTTCTAATCTAATATTGGCTACTTCTTTAAGCATCGTTAAACATTGATAAGCATTATAATCTTTGAACCACAATTTGCCGTTTTCTTGATTTTGTAAAGCATCAGCATATAAGTTGTTTAAAAACCTTATTAGTTTAGCTTCTCCTCTGCCAAAATCCTCTAATTCTATTCTATATTCTTCATCTTCTATTTTTTGTTTATCGCCTGTAACGCAAGAAAATAAAAAACTCTCAAGCTCTACGATTCTTAATTGCTTTTTTTTCTCTATGTCTATAAGTTTAAGTGAAAGCCCTAAACTCTTTTCATTTCCTTCACCGCGTAATGACAATAATACTGATATACTGAAATATTCTCTATATAAATTATCTCTATAATTATCCATTAGAGGTGCACGCGTGTAGTAGAGCCAGTTTTGCCTTTCATCGTTTATTATTTTTACATCTTTTATGTTAAAATTAGTATTATCTTCCTCATTGTTGCTATAATCTAAAAGGGTATCAGATTTTTCGTTATTTTCTTTAATATCTTTCTTTTTTAATTTTTCTGCCATTTTTTAGATTTTATCCTTTAAATATAGCCTAAATACTATTTTTATATACATTAAAATATTGACTATTCATCATAATAGAATTATAAAAAAAGTCAAGTTTTATGATATTTTATTATTTACTCTTATTATTCTCATAATTTACAAAATTAAATAATATATGTTATAGTAATTATATATAAAAGTTATGATTAATAAAAAATTATGATTGCAAAATTTATTTTTCATTTTATAATTTTAATTAACATAATATTTATTTGGATAAACTAATGCTTAAAAAAATTATTGATAAAATAAAGTATTTTTATGCAGAGAAAAGGAAGTTATTTATTATAATATTATCTTCTTGGTTTGTATTTATTATATTAATAGGTGTTATTATAGGAGTAAATAAAAAGCCTGATATAGTTCCTTTAACGCCAGAAGAAGAAAATGCTATGATTTCTAATGATATTATAAAAAATGATGATAAAAAGATTATAGAAGGGGAGATGCTTTCAACAAAAAATAATTTGAGTTTTGAGGAATTAGAACGCTCAAGGAATTATGTGGAAAGCCGAAAAAATAAATAATAACTTTTAGGAGGAAGAAAAATATGCGTTTAAAGATATTTGCATGTGTATTTTCTTGTATTATGTTCACAGGGCTATTATTTGCTCAAGAAACAATAACAGTACAGCCAGACGATAAAGTGGTAACTAATGAAATGCCTGTCTCTGCTAAGGGAGAGCCTTTAGAAAAAGATTTACTTAAATCAATAGATTTGGCGGCTAATACTTTATTTTCTATTAAATTGAATGCTACTAATTTTGACAGATATATTCGTATTACAAGTTATTCTACAAATTTGGATTTTGTAAGATTTACTAGAGATAAAACTAATGCATTTCTTACTTTCACTACATTAACACCAGGCATAGCAAAACTTAATTTCCAAGTAGATACAGAAGAAAATATAATAAAAAGATATATATATACAATCAATGTAACTAACGGAGATGCTATAACAGACACTAATTCTACAATGTTTGATGCTGAGACTACCAATGAAGCACCTACTACAAACGATATGATAATGGATACAAACGAAACAGTTACAAATACAACTGATACAAACACAACAAATAATACAGCAGCTACAAACGCAACAGCAACAAATGCTAATAATGCTACACAACAGCAACAAACAGTAACTAAAACAACACCAAAAGAAGATAATTCTGAAGTTGCTTTATTATTTAAATCAGCAGAAGAGCTTAAAAATATGAAAGATTATGATAATGCTATAAGCTCTTATAATAATGTAATCTCTCAATATCCAGATTCAAAATATGCAGTTTATAGTTATTTTAGAGTAGGCGATATTTATAATTTGAAAAAAGATTATACTAATGCTTTTGATACATATAAAAAGGCTTCTGAGTTAAAAACTGCTAACAACAATCAAAAGGCGGCTGCTTTATACTCAATGGGTGTTGTGAGAAAAACTGAAAATAATAATCAAGAAGCTATGAAATATTTTAATGATGTTATAGCTAAATATCCTAATACTTATTCTTATGGAAATGCTGTATATGAAATTGCTGATAGTCTAAAGCAAATGGGTAAAATTTCTGACGGATTAAATATGCTAGAGAAATCATTGGCTTCAAAAGAGAAATTCTCTAAAAGAGCAGATGCAATGCTTCTTCTTGCAGAGATTTATGAAACAGGCAACAATAATGTAAGAGATTTTAATAAAGCTTATTTAACATATAATCAATATTTAAGCGAATACCCTAACACTTCAAAAACAAAATATGCTAATGATAGAAAAAACTTCTTATCAAGAAATGCTGTTAATATAAAATAAATAAATAATCTTTATATATATAAAAAAGCCATTTAAGAAGTAATTCTTATTTGGCTTTTTTTGTATATTTTTTATTGATATTTTTTATAGAATGTATTATATTTTATAAGAAAATAATATATTTATTTAAGAGTGTTTATGAAAAAAATTGTTATACTCTTTATACTAATATCTTCTTTAGCATATTCATTTCCATATAATATGTACACTGGAATGACAGGTGCACTTCGTTTGGGTGGCACTTTGTATTTAGATAATATGAGAATAGGAAATAAAAAATATACTTTATCAAGTCCTATTATGCTTAATTTTGGTATATTAAAAAATTTTGATATATTTGCAAGAGTACTTCCTCTTACTTATATTCCAGAAGTGGGTGTTGGTGTTGAAGGAGAGCCTCAATTTTCTATAATGCCTAGGTTTCAATTTTTTAATGGATTTATAGGGGCAGTTGAGGTATTATTCCCTGGTTCTTCAAAACAGAAATTTGGATTAAATCCTCAGATACACTATTTAATAGGGTTAGGCGACTTTTTAACAATGTACGCCAATTTGGAAGTGCCTATGTTTTTTGATGACCCGAGAGGTGTTGTTAATTATATAAGGCTTAAAACTGCTATTGGGGTTTATCCTGGTTCTTTATTTGGTTTTTCGCTTGCTGGTATATATCTTGAATATCATTTAGCTTATGACTTTTATAATAAAGCTATGTTGGGCTTAAATCATCTTGGGCTTGGTGTTTATTTGGTACTTAATAGTGATGCTAGTTTATCTATCAATTTTAGTCCTTATGTTGAACAGCTTGCTAGCGGATATTATTTTGGTATAGGTGCTTATATTTCTTATACTCTAGATTTTAATAAGTTTATTAGATAATAAAAAATCATTAATAATTTGGATAAACTAATGAAAAAGATTATATTATTAATTATTATATTTTCTTCTTATTTATGTGCAGCAAATAATGCTAAAGATATTGAAGGTTTTTGGCTTATGCCTGATAAACCTAAAGGAAGAATGAAAGTTGCTAAAATAATAGTAATTAATAATAAACTTTATGCCTATGCGATTGATTTTCAAGATGATGTTAAAACTACTCTTGATATTCATAACCCAGATAAAACTCTTAGAGATAAAGACCTTAGAGGACTTACATTTATTTATGATATAGAGTTTAAAAATGGTGAATGGCAAACTGGAAGAATATATCATACAGACCAAGGAAGCTCATATTACGCTAAAATTACTTTGTCTGATGATAAAAAATCATTATCTCTAAAAGCTTCATTAGATAAAGGCGGAGTAGTTGGTGCTAGTGTAAAATGGACAAGACTATCCGAAGAAGAAGCAAAAAAATATAATGATATACCTATTAGCAGTTTAAGAACAGTAGAAGGCAAACCTGTAAATTAATTATCTGTATCTTCAATAATCTCAGCATTCTTAAAATTGTATACACCAAAATTATCACATGTAACATTAATAAGTTTTGGGTTTTGCATAACTATGCTATTATAATAAAATATAGGTATAATAGCTGTATCTTCTATAGCAATTTTTTCTGCTGAATGCAAATATTGTATATCTTGAGTTGTTAAATAATTTCTTATATTCTCATCATATAAAGGGTTATAATATTTTCCCTCGTTTAGTACATAATCTTTTTGTAGTAATGATAAAAATGACATAGGGTGATTATAGCCTCCAGCCCAGCTGCGTCTTGCTATATCAAAATTACCTCTTCTCCTGGTTCTTATAAACTCATTATATGGTTTTGAAATAACTATAGTATCTATATTTAGGTTTTCTTTAAGCATCTTTTTTATTGCATTAGCTATTTCTAAATGAACACCATCATCAGTTAATAATTCTATTACAGGAAAATCATCTGAGTTTTCATATCCTGTTTCTTTTAATAAGTCTTTAGCTAGCTCTATATTGTTGCTATAATTTTCATCAGATAAATAGTTGTTTGTATCTTCTGCTCTAAAATCTTTATTATCATATTTTATATTATAAGGCACTATGGCTGATGCTACTATATCATCAGATTTTACTATATTTGTTATTATAAAGTTTCTGTCTATTGCTAATGATATTGCTTTTCTTACCATAGCATTTGAAAGCGGATTTACTCTATTATTTATTTCATAAAAATATAATGAAGTTTTTGCTGTATTTTTTGCTATATTTTTTTCAAATAATTCATCTTTTTTTTCTATAGGTATATTATTATAAAAATATAATTCATCTTTTTCTATTAAGCTTAGAGCCTCATTAGGGTCATTAATAAATTCAAAATTAATTATATCTGCTTTTATATTTGTATAATTCCAATAATCTGTATTTTTCCTTATAACAAGTCTATAATCATCTAGCCTCACAATCTGAAAAGCACCATTGCCAATCATAGTATCAACATTCAAAGACCAATTATTTTCATTTTTACTTACTATATCCTCTCTCAATGGAGTATAAGCACTATGACACACTAATTCATCAAAATATGGAAGAGGATATTCCAATTCAACATATAAAGTATCATTATCTAATGCCTTTACACCTAATTGTTCTTTATCCATATTTCCATTTATTATTTCATGAGCATTTTTTATATTCTCTAAATATACAGCAAGAGGCGACTGTGTTTTAGGATCAACAATTCTTCTCCATGCATATACAAAATCATCAGCTTTCAAATCTAATCCATCAGCCCATTTAGCATTTGTTCTTATATAAAAAATATATATAGTGTTGTTGTTTGATGATATCCATTTTTCTGCTGAGCCTGGTATTATATTTCCGTTTTCATCTTTTATGGTAAGGTTTTCAAATAGATGGTTTATATATATCATAGAGCTAATAGAAGAAGTTTTTGAAGGGTCCATTGTATTTGGTTTGCCTCCAACTGATACTGTTATTTCATTTAATATTTTTTTTGGCTCTTTGTGGCAGGATAATAATAAAATTGATGCCAAGATAATTAATATATTCAAAAATCTATTTATTTTCATAAAAAATCCAAAAAATAAAAATTATTATATTTACATATATCGAAAAAAAAGATAACTATATGATTAAAATATACTATTTTATTTATTATTTTCACAAATAAAAACAAATTTATTAAATATGTTTTGCATTTTTATATCATTTTCAGACATTAATTCTGGGTGCCATTGAAGAGCTAATATAAAATGATTTTTGTCTTTGTATTCTATAGCTTCTATGATACCATCATTAGCCTTTGCTGCGATATTAAAATCTTTAGCTACTTTTCCTATTGCCTGATGATGAAAACTATTAACTTCACTTTCTTCTCCCAATAAGTCATAAAGAATAGAAGTTTTATCTATTTTTATTTTGTGTGTTGCAACATCCGTTGGAGCAGTTTGAGAATGCAGTATATTGCTTTTGGTTTGAGATTCTATATCTTGAATCAAATCTCCGCCAAAATAAACATTAATAAGCTGTATACCTCTGCATATTCCTAAAATAGGTTTTTTCATTTTGAATGCATAATCGAGTAGTGTAAAATCAAACTCATCTCTTTCTTTTGATATAGTTCCGATTTTAGGATGAGGCTCTTGATTAAAATAGAATGGGTGAATATCAACTCCGCCTGTCATAATAACACCAGAAACATTTTCTAGCGTTTTTTTTATAATGTCTTTATCTTTTATTATTGGTATTATAACAGGTATTCCATTTGCTCTTACAACTGATTGTATATAAGAGTCGTTTGCAAATGATTTTTTAGTTCCATTATCGTTTAATATATTTCCAGATATTGCTATAATATTATTCATACTCAAAACCGTTTTTTATATTATATTCGAATTATTATATTTGTCAAACTTAAATATATTGTATAATTTAATATAAATATTTATATTATTGGTATATTAATATGCTTAATTCTTTCGTATTATTATACATATAATATTGAAATTTATCTTTCTATATACAATAACTTGACTAATAATAATTTTTTT
>NZ_SRZM01000118.1 GCF_019402445.1 Brachyspira pilosicoli | reverse complement strand
GTGTTGTGTTGTGTTGTGTTGTGTTGTGTTCATAAACATACCAATACTATGTAATTTTTATAATTCTATATCATATCATTTTATTTGTCAATAACATATATAATAACTAAATATTGCTTTCATAATACACTTATAATAGTTATTAAAATACGTCTTGTAAACAACAAAAATATTATTTTGACAATTTCTGTTTATTTGGTTATAATTATTAATCAATAATAAATACAAAGGTTTATGCAAAATTATGAAAAGAGCTTTAATTGTAATAATTGCTATAGCTGTAATATTTGCTATATCAATAGCTAGTTTAATAGTATATACAACTTCACCAATATCAAAAGATTCTCAAAAAGTATATTTTGAAATTAAACAAGGTGAAGGTGCTTACAATATATCAAAAAAATTAGAAGAACAAGGACTTATAAGAAATTCAAGACTATTCGTTGTATTAGCTAAACATTTAAAATATGATAGAAAACTTTTAAGCGGTTATTATGAGCTTAATAAAAATATGAGTATGATAGATATAATGAAACATTTAAATAGCGGTAAACAAGCTATGGTAAGGCTCACTATTGCAGAAGGAAAAAATATATACGAAATAGCTAACTATTTAGAAACTCAAGGCTTTACTACAAAAGAAGAGTTTTTAAAAGTATGTCATGATAAAAAAATATTGGAAAAATATAATATTCCTTCTGATAGTGTGGAAGGATATATATTCCCTTCTACATATTATATAGTAAAAGGAAACCCTGCAGAAGTATTAGTTACTCATATGATAGATTCACTTTTTAAACAGTTTCCAGATTTGGAAGAGAGAGCAAAAAAAATTGGAAGAACAGTACATGAAGTATTAACTATGGCTTCTATCGTAGAAAAAGAAATGGGACCTAATGATGACCCTAAATTAATAGCTTCTGTATATTATAATAGATTAAATATAGATAAAAGACTAGAGGCAGACCCTACAACAATTTATGCTATGACTTTAGTAAAAGGTGATTATATAGAAAAGCCAAATTTAAAATATGATGACTTGCGTATGGTACACCCTTATAACACTTATAAAAATACAGGACTTCCTCCAGGACCAATATGTTCAAGCAGTGCTAAAGCTATAGAAGCTTCCCTAAGCCCTGCTAAAACAGATTATATATTTTTTGTAGCAGACGGTACAGGCAAACATGCTTTCTCTGTAACCTATGAAGAGCATTTAAGAAACATTGATAAGTATATTTTTAAAAAATAACTATATTTTGTTATATGATTTTTTATTCAACTTTTTCCCGCATACGAGCTGTACCACCTTGCCGCACAGTAATGCTATGCTTTAATTATAACTTCTTAGTCGTGCGGGGGAGTGCCTTTTAATGTACAATTAAATTATAAAATTTATAATAAAAATGCAGTTCTTTTGGTTCTTTGGATTACGCCTCCGGCACTTCCTTCGGTACCCTAAAGGACTCCATTCAGTTGTAAAAGAAGTTGGGTATGATGCGAAGCCCTAAAAATAACTAAAATAAAAAAGTTAAAAATTCTTAGTGTGTATCAAACATTACAGCTTTTAAATATATTAAATACATCTTCTTTATTTAAAGTCCTAAAATGTTTAAAAGTTAAACTGCCGTTTCTTGTAGTTCTATTTGTAAGTAAATTAAGCATATTATCATCTTGAATGCCTATTCCTAATTCTGTAAAATTAGTAGGCATATTAATTTGTTTGAAATATTCTATAGTTTTATTTATTCCTTCAAGAGCATCATCAACATTCCACACATTTTTTGCATATTTTCTAAATCTCTCTCTTGTATAATCAGAATAGTCATAGCAATATTTAGCCCAATGCCCCCAAATAGTAGAAAGACTAGCTCCATGTGCTACATCAAACTGAGCACTAAGTTCATGACCAAATTTATGTGCTATAAAATCAAACTCATTACCTAAACCTGTTAAAGTATTATGAGATAAACTTCCGCACCACATAAGCTCACTCATAGCATCATAGTTATTTTTATCTTTCATAGCTATAAGACCATTTTTTATAACAACTCTAATTAATGCCTCAGCAATAGCATCTGTAGTTTCATTGAAGCAATTATCAGCAAAATATCTATCTAGAGTATGCATCATAATATCCGCTATTCCGCATGCCACTTGATAATAAGGCAAAGTAAAAGTATAACAAGGATTCATTATAGCAAATTTAGGGCGATTAAACTCTGTATTAAGTCCCCTCTTTTCTAAAGTTTCATCATTAGTAAGCACTGCTGATGTACTAGTTTCACTTCCTGCAGCAGAAATTGTAACTATACATCCTACATTAATAGTTTTTTCTAGAGTTTTTTTGTATGCCCAAAAATCCCAAATATCAACATCAGGATTTGCAACCCCTATCGCTATTGCTTTTGCAGTGTCTATTACACTTCCTCCGCCTATAGCTAAAATCAAATCAGCATTAAACTCTATAGCTTTTTTTACTCCAACTCTAGCATGAGAAAGTAATGGATTTGCTTTTACATCACTAAAAAAAGTATAATCAATATTCTCTTTTTTTAACATGTTTTCTATATCATCTAATAATCCATTTTCTTTTATTCTATTAGAACCATAAACTATAAATACTTTTTTAGCATTTAATTTTTTTATTTCTGAAGCAGTATTATCTTGAGCATTTTTTCCAAATATAACTTTAGTAGGAAGCTGTAAATTAAAACTTTGCATATTTTACACCTTTATAAAAATAATAAAATATAAAAATGATTGCAGTTTCTTAAAATTTTAATTTTTTACAAAATAATATTCATTAATAAATATATTTATAAAAAATCAAAAATAAAAAAATGCAATCATTTGAGAATACTATAAAATATTTAAAATTATTTTCTTAAATCATCAACTAATTTTGTTTTATCAATAGTTTTACTGTCTTTTTCTTTAATAACTTTAGCAGGGTTACCAGCAACTACTTGATTATCAGCCACATCTTCTATAACAATAGCACCAGCACCAATAACAGCATTCTTACCAATATGAACACCCTCTAATACAACAGCATTAGCTCCTATTACAACATTATCTTCCACTATAACAGGCTTAGCAGAAGGAGGCTCTATTACTCCAGCTAATACTGCACCAGCACCAATATGGCAATTCTTACCAACTATAGCACGTCCGCCTAATACAGCACCCATATCTATCATAGTGCCCTCTCCTACTTCAGCACCAATATTGATAATAGCTCCCATCATTATAACGGCATTGTCCCCTATTTTTACTTTATCTCTTATTATGGCACCAGGTTCAATTCTCGCATTAACATCAAAATAACTTAATGTAGGTACTCCAGAGTTTCTTCTATCATTTTCTAAATAATAATCCATTATAAACTCTTTATACTCTTCTAATATTCTTTTTATTTCATCATAATCTCCAACTATAAAATTAAAATCTCCGTAAGAAAAAATTTTAGCATTAGTTTTTATATTTGATAAAGTTCCTTTTATATATGCTTTAACAGGTGTTTTTTTAGTAGAGTTTTTTATATAAGCAATTATATCTTCAGATTTTTCTAACATATCCATTTTTCACTCCAATGTTTAAATTTATAGATTAACATAATACACAATTAATTAAAATTTGTCAAAAGGAATTTATTAAATAATATTATAATTTATAGTATATAAAAAATATTTACTTTTATTATCTTTTTGTTATAATTTTTTTATGAGAAATATCAATAGAATGAATGATTATTTTGTGCGTTATCTTTTAGGCTCTGTAGGTCATGAAGATGTGCTTGAAAATATAGTAAATTGTGTACTTAGAGATTCAGGATTTCAAGAAGTTCATAATTTAGAAATAATCAATCCGCATAATCTGCCAGAAAATATTAATCTTAAAGAATCAGTTCTTGATGTAAAAGCAATTACAAAAGATAAGAAAAAAATCATTATAGAAATACAATTATCTGGAAATATAGATTTTGTAAAAAGAATATTTTATTATATATCAAAAAATATTGTTAGTGAATTAAATGAAAATGAATCTTATGATATTATTAGTCAAGTAATAAGTATCAATTTTATAAACTTTAATATGGATTTTAATGATGAAGGCAAGCCTCATAGATGTTTTAAATTAATAGATACTAAAAATCATAATGTTTCATTAGATATGATGCAGATGCATATAATAGAAATACCAAGATTTATAAAAATTCTTAATAATTCAAATATAGATGATATTAAGAAAAACAAAATATTATCATGGATAGAATTTTTTACAGTTAAGGATTTAGATAAAGTTAAAGAAAAATTAAAGGAGGTAAATGAAATTATGCCTAAAGTAATTGATAAATATGAGAGATTTATATCAAGTGAAAAAGAAATGGAAGTTTATAATGCAAGAGATGCATTTTTATACGGTCAAACATTAATGCTTAAAAGAGAAAGAGAAGAAGGTATAAAAGAGGGCATAGAAAAAGAAAAATATTCATTAGCTAAAAACATGAAAGAGAAAAATATGGATATAAATCTTATTAGTGAATTAACTAAACTTAGTATAGAAGAAATAAAAAAATTATAATTGTATGTTAATTAATATAATTAAAAAAATAATATTTTAATTTCACAATTAAATAAAATTTATAAACTATATAAATTAA
Organism: Brachyspira pilosicoli; assembly: GCF_019402445.1. Taxonomy (GTDB): domain Bacteria; phylum Spirochaetota; class Brachyspiria; order Brachyspirales; family Brachyspiraceae; genus Brachyspira; species Brachyspira pilosicoli_B. The sequence continues at coordinate 2,199 of NZ_SRZM01000118.1, read as the reverse complement.
GTCCCTATACAATTATTTATAAACAATATACTAATTTTACAAAATAAAATTAAAACAATAAAATAAATAAAATCAATTCACCTTCTCTTTTACTATACCGTTTCTATACGCATTTAGTAATTCTTCCAAATCACTTATTCTTTTGTTTAATCCAATACCAATATCAGTTTCACCTACTGTAATTCTAGTTACAAATCTATCTACTATAGTTGTTTTTGAAGATATTCTAAAACCAGACTCTACAACCTCAGCAAAAGGTCTATGCTCTGCTATAAACATTGCATTAGAATTTGATATTAAAGTGTAGCCTCCTATGCCTGTGCTTTTATGATAGGCCTTAGAAAGTCCTCCGTCTATCATTAAAAGGATACCGCCTCCTTTAATTGGGCTTTCTCCTTTATGAGTCTTTACAGGTACATGACCATTAACTATATGTGATTTATGTATATCCAAATCAAACTCTTTTAATATGCTCTCGCAATAATCTTTTTTATCTATATGATAATAATATGGATTATAACTTTCTTTATGAGTTTCTTTATCTTCTATAAAATATCTTTCAAAGGTTGTCATTTTATTTTTTCCGAATAATGGAGATTTTGGACCGCACCATAAATACCAGCAATAATCCAAAGCATTAAGCTGTTCTTCGCTACCAACTTCGCAGTAAAATGCCTTACGCACCTTGTCTTCAACTTGCTTTAAATATCTCTTTCCAGATAAATATTGTCCGTCTATATATACATCATCAAAACTGCCGTCTTCTTTTGTAGGTATGCATCCATGATAAAGAAGGTTTCCATTAAATATTTTGTATATTCCACCTTTAGCATAAATATAATTAGTATGCTTTTGAAGTGTTGGGCTGTTAATAAAAGAAAATGCTAAACTCTGTATTAAAGTGTTTTCTCCTTCTGTAAGTTCAAATGGATTTTTAGGGTTTATTGTTGGGAAGTTTTTATCTTTAAGTTCATAAGTTTTACCGTCAATATTAATAGTGCCTTTTTTATAATCAATCTTATCAAGAAGTATACGTTCGTCCATAGCATAATTTGGGTGTCTTTTTATAAGCTGACATTCCAACTTAAACTGTATTATTGATATAGCCTTATGCATTTTTGCAGCTAAATCTTTATCAACCTCATCATATATATTTTTATCTAGAGTATTAGGTTTAAATACTTCGCAAGGGTCATCTTTATAAACCTCATTAGCAAATGATGATAATCCCCTTAAATTTATACCATAACTATATTCAAGTAAATCAAAATTATTATACCTCACAGCCAAACGAACAGCATTAGCAACGCAAATTAAACTTCCCTTAGCTGCCCCAAGCCAATGTATATCATGATTACCCCAAGCCATATCAACTTCATTAAAGTTCATTATGCTCTCTATTACCTTATCTGGGTGAGGTCCTCTGTCATAAATGTCGCCTACAATATGAAGCCTGTCTATACTGCATTTTCTTATTAAAGCACATAATGCTATAATAAATTTTTCTGATGCAGATACATCTATTATAGAATCTATTATAGAAAAATAATAATTTTCTTTATTGTCTTCAACTGATGTTTGTAAAAGCTCATCAAGTATATAAGCAAAGTTTTGAGGCATCTTCTTTCTAATCTTTGACCTTGTATATTTGCTAGTAACAAGTTTGCATATTCTAATAAGTCTATATATAGTTATTCTACACCAGTCATTAAAATCCTCTCTAGCAGATTTTTTATTAATCATATTTTTTGTATCTACTATAAGTATTTGAAGTTCTATTCTCTCATTTTCTGTTAAAGTATTTCTAAATAATATTTCTATTTTCTCTTTTATAACACCAGATGAAGTACCTATTAAATATTCAAATCCTTCAGATTCTCCATGTATATCGCTTAAAAAATATTCTGTGCCTTTTGGTAATTTGCATATTGCTTTTAAATTAATAATTTCAACTGAAGCATCATCTATAGTGGGGTACTTTTGAGATAATAACTCTAAATAATCTTTATCTTTCATAATAAAAATCTCCAAAATATTATTTAAAACACAAAAATATATATGAAAATATGTTTTTATTGTAGAATAACTCCGATATAATATATAAGTATATACAAAAAATAATATTAATCTATGATTATGAAAAATATAATAATAAATTTAAGTAATTTTTATTATATTAATATATAATCAATATAATAA